>CAZJWE010000001.1:0-74684 GCA_964549265.1 uncultured Bacteroidales bacterium
TTAATACCTTATCACAAAATGCTGTTTGCTTAATTCCTTTTTTAAAAACACAATTCCCATCCTGTAAATATCAAGACTTAACGTAACCCGGGGGTGTTCACAAATACATTTCCATGCTTCACTCATTTTATTACTCCAATGAATGTCGTCAACAATAATAACTGTTTCATTGTGTGATGCCTGTATGCATTGGTTGAAATAGTCCAATGTTTTTTCTTTGCGATGGTTTCCATCAATGTAAACCATGTCAACACGTTGTATTTTATTTAAAATTACAGGAAGCTCTTTGTCAAAATTTCCATTTACAGGATGGATGTTTTTTAAGTCAAGGGATGAAAAGTTATTCAATGCAGCGCCGAAGCATTCCGGACATCCTTCAATACTATAAATTGTGTTGTTTCTGTTTCCCAACGCTAAATAACATGTGCTGACACCCAATGAAGTTCCCAGTTCGATTGTGTTTTTGGGATTAATATGTCGGGCCAATCTGAATAATAACCTGCCGTATTTCTTTGAAACAGAAGAATGCTTAACTAAATCTGAAATAAGTACATGATTGCTTTTTTGACGTTTTGATCCTTTACCCAAATCAAGTTTGTTGATTTGATCATGAGAAGCCTTCATTTGACTAATACGTTGTTCAATTTGTATATAATCATTATATTCACGTTTATCATTAAAAACAGTTGTTATAAGATTGAACAGGAAAGGTGAATGAATTCCATATCCCTTTTTGTATTTTGCTGTGGCTTTATACGATAAATATTTTAATAATGAATATATCATCATGTTATAGCGTTGAATAGGTTAAAAGACTGTATTTGAATTGCCAAATTTAATAATATTTTTTGACGGCCTTTTTTAAAAAATATTTTATTTTATATATTTACTATCTGTAAAGTATCATTATAAACTACAACAATATATTTATTCTAATAATTAAACATATCAGACTATGACAAAACAACGAAAAATTTATTTAACCGAAAAAGAGATGCCAACACAATGGTATAATCTTGCAGCAGATTTGCCTCATCCTGTGCAACCACCGCTTGGGCCAGATGGCCAACCGCTGACACCAGATAAATTAGCACCTGTTTTCCCAATGAATTTGATTGAGCAGGAAGTAAGTACAGAACGATGGATTGACATACCGGAAGGGATTTTAGATATTCTTACCCGCTGGAGGCCCGCACCCTTGCACAGAGCTTATGACTTGGAAAAAGCACTTGGAACCCCTGCAAGGATATATTATAAAAATGAAAGTTTATCTCCACCCGGAAGCCACAAGCCAAACACAGCAGTTGCACAAGCATGGTATAATAAAGAATTTGGTATTAAAAAACTTACAACCGAAACCGGAGCGGGCCAATGGGGTAGTGCTTTGAGTTTTGCAGGAGCGTTATTAGGATTGGATGTGAAAATATATATGGTTAGGGTTAGTTTTGACCAAAAACCTATGCGGAAAACCATGATGCAAGCATGGGGAGGAAAATGTGTGCCCAGTCCTAACCCAAACACCAATATTGGAAAAAAAATACTTGAAAAATACCCTGACACACCCGGAAGCCTCGGTATTGCTATTAGTGAAGCCATTGAAGAAGCAGTATCTGATTCAAAAGGAGAAACCAGGTATGCACTTGGTAGTGTATTAAATCATGTCATGCTGCATCAAACCATCATAGGGCTTGAAGCCAAAAAACAACTTGATAAAATTGATGAAAAAAACCCCGACATTGTCATTGGTTGTGCAGGGGGAGGAAGTAATTTTGCCGGGTTGGCATTTCCTTTTGTAAATGATAAAATAAATGGTGCTAATATAGATATTATCCCAACCGAACCCACATCATGTCCCACTTTAACAAAAGCCAAATTTTTATATGACCATGGAGATCAGGCAAAACTAACACCATTACTTCCAATGTACACCCTCGGACATAATTTTATCCCTCCGCCAATTCATGCTGGTGGCCTACGGTATCATGGAATGGCTCCACTTGTTAGCCAGGCAGTTGTTGATGGCCTGCTGGCACCCAGGTCTATCCACCAGTTAGAATGTTACAAAGCAGGAGTTTTATTTGCAAGAACCGAAGGCATTATTCCTGCTCCTGAAACAACTCATGCAATTGCTGCTACAATACAAGAAGCCAATAAAGCAAAAGAAGAAGGCAAAGAAAAAGTCATTTTATTTAACTTCAGCGGACATGGAATGATGGACCTTGTTGGGTATGAAAAATACTTTGCTGGTGAATTAATAGATTATGAACTACCTGATGAAGAAATTAATGAGTTTTTAGAAGAAATCAAGGATTATCCAAAACCCAAAACATATTAATGTAATAGGAAACATTAATATTCGAATAATTTTTTAATATTTGAAGAAAGCTGGGTGCTGAGTCTTTACTCTTTTTTTGCACTCAGCACCCGGCTTTTTTATTTGTTTGGTTGATCCACAAAAAACATACTCTGTTTTTTTTATTATCTTTACTATATAATTTTAAATTAAAAGTTCATGAATAACGGCCGTTCATCCGCTTTTTATACAATATACTTTACTGCAGGTGGATTTTGTATTGGCATCTGTCTTATTATCATTACTATTTTAGTTGATCTTGTGTATCAAAATATTGGCTTTTATGAATTAATGACATTACATGGTACCAGTTTTACATACATCCTATTGTATGCCTCTCCGGTATTGTTGGCATTATATGGTTATTGGTTTAGCCGTTTTTTTTCATCCCGGATTACAAGCCTTAATAATACAACAACTACATTAAAACAAAAAATCAATACCATTAAGATATTTATTGATAAACTGAAAAATAATGAAACGGATATCAATTATGAATTCGATGAAGAACATGACGATATAGGACAATCATTAACTGATCTTAAAAATTACCTGAAAAGAAAAGAAGAAGAAGAAAAAAAACATAAACGCGAAGATTTGCAAAGAACCTGGATCAATGAAGGGATAGCCAAATTTAGTGATATACTCAGAAATAATAATGATGATTTGAAAGCACTTTCATTCAATGTGATAAGTAAATTGGTTGAATATTTAGGTGCAAATCAGGGAGCCTTTTTTTTGTTGGAAGAGGAAGAAAATGTTCATGAAGGGACAGAAAAAGCATATTTTGAGATGACTGGTTGTTACGCATATGAGCGAAAAAAATATCCTGACAGAAGAGTAGAGTGGGGGGAAGGACTTGTCGGGACATGCGCTATTGAGAAAGAAACCATTTATATGACAAATGTCCCTGAAACATATGTGAATATTACTTCGGGCCTTGGCAAAGCAACACCTCAAATTGTCTTAATCGTGCCTTTAAAGATTGAAAATAAAGTACACGGGGTACTTGAAATAGCTTCTTTTAATGAGATTCCAAGACACCAGGTAGCATTCGTAGAAAGAATTGCCAGTAATATAACCTCTACATTAGCCAATGTGAAAGCTAATGAAAAAACATCCAGGCTGCTAAATGAATCAAGAAAACAGGCCGAAGAATTGTCTCAGAATGAAGAAGAAATGAGACAAAATATGGAAGAACTGCAAACGGCAAAAGAAGAAACAGCCAGGCAAACAGAAAAATTTATCACGTTTACAGATACGGTAAACCATTCATTATTGAGAGCAGAATTTGATCTCGATAAAAACTTGTTGTTTGCGAATGAACGGTTTTACAATAAGTTAGGTTATTCAGGGAACAATATTGCAGGAAAGAAAATTTTTAAGTTTTTAAAATCCAGAGATAAAGAATGCATTGAAAATATCTGGGACAATTTACAAAAAGGAGGCGATCATTTTGAAGGTGAAATAAAATACACGACCAAACAAGGAAATGACCTTTGGACTTTGGCTACATACAGTGCTATTAAAGGACCGGATCAAATCATTGAAAAAATTCTGTTTCTTGGAATGGATATTACACGCCTCCAACAACAAAATATTGTTTACAAAGGCCATGTAAAGGCTTTGGATAATAATGATGTCAAAGCAGAATTTACTGTGAAAGGAGAAATAATGGATGCCAACATTTTATTTATAAACTCTCTGGGCTATGATTCATTTGATAAATTTGAAACAAAAACCATTTTTGATCTTATAGATAAATCCGAATTCCCCAATTTTGATGTCATTTGGGATGATATAACTGCCGGGAAAAAATATAATGAGGAAATATCACTGCTCACCAGGTCAGGTGGAGAAATATGGGTTAAAGTAATCATTACCCCAATCAGAGATATTTATGGAGAAATTAACAGGATTCTTTTACTTGGGCATAATATTAGCGAATTCAAATCATTATCAGATAAATTAATAGAAAAAGAACAAACTATTGCACAACAACAAAAGGAAATAAATGAATCTGATAAAAAAATGGAAAAAGAGCTTAATAAAACAAAACGGGATATTAGAAAACAATATAAAGACATTGAAAAAATAAAAATTAGAAATGAACAGATTCTGGAATTTGCCCCCGATGCAATTGTAACATTTGATCATCTCGGAAATATTTTATCTTTTAATCAACTTGCAGAACAGTTATGGGGTTATGAAAAAGAACAGGCCATTGGTTCTCGCATTGAAATGCTATTTTCTGAAAAACTTATTCAAAAAGATGATTTTATTGCAAAACTGATTACTCCGGGAGAAGAAAAAATAACAAACAAAAAAGTACAATCATCTATTTCAACATTCAAAGGAGATGACATTACAGTGAAAATATATCTTTCAAGCCTTCTTACCGCGAAAGAAAAAATTTTCACTCTTTTTGTAGAAAAACACTAGCGATGGATTTTTGTAAAATACTGTATTAATATAAATTAAAGGCTTTTCATTTGTATTTTATGAATAATGCTGGTTAAAGAAAAATGAAAGCAGATACAGGAAAGTATGTTTATTTTTTATAATTTTGCATCACTTTACACAAACATGGACCCGTAGCTCAATTGGATAGAGCGTCTGACTACGGATCAGAAGGCTGGGGGTTCGACTCCTCCCGGGTTCGCAAAAACAGAATAGAGAGTGAGAGTGGGAGCGAGCTTCTCACTCTATTCTGAAAAAACACCCACTGTTTGATTTTTCAAAAGTTAATGGCATGAATTTTCCGGGTTAAATGTTAGTTATATCAAATTTCCATGCAACACTTTTTATGAAATTTCGTTAGTATTTACCATCAAATGATCCTTGATATGCACTCAACTCTTATCAAAGCAAAATATTTTATTTTAATATTGTGCATAACCGGAGTTATAGGCCTAAGCATTCCCTTAACGCAGAACATATTTATCCGGTTAACACCGTATTATCTGCTCACCACTATGTTGGTGTTGTTTTACTTTCATCAGGAGTGGGATAAAAAAATCATTTATAATTTAATATCTATTGCAGTCATCGGGTATTTTCTTGAAGTAGTGGGGGTCAACACAGGACAGGTGTTCGGAACATATCATTATGGCAGTGCATTGGGAATAAAAATTTTACAAACGCCTTTGCTCATAGGGTTGAATTGGTTGATGTTGATATATTGTGCCTTTGTGGTATCCAATAAAATTTTGGCACATAAATATGTCAAAGCAATCATCGGAGCCCTGCTGTTACTGACGTATGACATCATCCTTGAGCCAACAGCCATTAAACTGGATATGTGGAATTGGGAAACTCCCCACATACCCCTGCAGAATTATATCATTTGGTTCTTATTTTCTTTGAGTGTCTTATTAATCCTTTATCACCGAAGGGTTGTAATAAAAAATCCAATTGCGGTATATATTTTGACATTACAAATAGGATTCTTTTTATTTTTACGCTTTACACTATAAATTTATAGAATGGGATTAATTATTGCATTGCTAATTATATTTTTATGGGCTGCTCATCTTTTGTATAGTCTATTATTTGTTAACCCTCAATTAAATAATCCTGATTTATACATACATATAGCCGTGCAGGGATATTTATATACCGGCCTTTTCATTACAGGACACGATGCCATGCACAGGACAGTGTTTTCGAATAAAAAAGTGAATGATGCCATAGGCTGGATTGCAAGCCTTTTATTTGCCGGTATGTCTTACAAAATGTTGAAAAAAAATCATTTCAGGCATCACCGGTTTCCCGGGACTAAAGACGATCCTGATTTTTATACCGGGAAACAATATTTTTTATCATGGTGGGCTGTTTTTATGTACAGGTATCTTACGATATCACAGATTATTATAATGGCTGTTGTATTTAATGTGTTATTGTTGTGGTTCACAGAAAAAGCTATTATATCGTATTGGGTTATCCCTGCTTTTTTAGGAACTTTTCAATTGTTTTATTTCGGCACCTACCGCCCACATAAATATCCTCATACCTCTTCTATGCAGCCTTATAATGCCCGTACCCAGAAAAAGAATCATGTGTATGCCATGCTTTCATGTTATTTTTTCGGGTATCATTATGAGCATCATCAATTTCCCCGGACACCCTGGTGGAAGCTTTCTACAACAAAATCACGTTAACTCAGACAATATGATAAAAGCAAAGCATAACCAGTTTTATGTATGGATGTTTAGACATTACATTGGGTTTTCATTAAAAAAACATTTTAATAAGATTAATATTAAAGGTGATGTACATTTACAGGATAGTAAATCGATCTTGCTGATTGGAAATCATTTTAGCTGGTGGGACGGGCATTTTGCTTATTACCTGAACGACAGGTTTTTGCATAAGAGGTTTTATGTAATGATGCTCGAGGAGCAGTTGAAAAAATATCCTTCCATCAATAAAGCAGGTGCATTTGGTATTAACCCCCGGGGTAAAGATTTGGCCAATGGCATTGAATACAGTGCCAATATTCTCAATGCTCCTGAAAACATGCTTGCGATGTTTCCACAGGGGGAATTTGCATCGCTCTATCATTACCCGGTTTCTTTCCAACGAGGGGTATATAAAATCATTGAAAAAGTAAAGGGCGAATTTGTTATTGTTTTCATGGCCTCCCTGATAGATTATTTTTCATCAAAAAAGCCTTGCCTTACACTCAGCTTAAAACAATATGATTCATCTTTTTTCACCGGGATCAATCATTTGGAAGATGAATATAACCGACATTTATTGAGTAGTATACGGGAGCAAGAAGAGTGATTTTTAAAAACACAATTTTAAAAAGTTTATCAACCACTTATTAGAATAGAGCCACAATTAATAATTAGCAATTCCTAAACAACTTCTCTATCACTTCTTCCCAGCCATTTCCTCAAACATTTTTTTCTCTTTATCTGAAAGATTTTTAGGGACTTTTATCCTGGTAGTCACGTATAAATCGCCTTTTTTTCGGTTATCACTATAATCGGGTATTCCGAGTCCTTTTAAACGGAATCGTTTGCCTCCATCTGTTCCTTTGGGGATGGTGATGTTTTTGGATCCGTTGAGGGTATCCACCTGTATTTTACCACCCAATACAGCGGTTGGCATATCTACAGGTACGTCCCTGTAAATATCATTGTCTTTTCGTTCGAAAACAGGATGTGCGTTGATGTTCACTTTTAATAACAAGTCACCGGGGTGTTGGCCTTTGCCGCCTTTCCCCTTTATCCTGAGTATCTGTCCGTCTTTTACGCCCGGCCGTACATTGAACTTGATCTTTTGGCCGTTAACATTCAGGATTTTGCTTGTGCCGTTATATGCGTCTTCCAGGCTCAAGTTAATCGTACTTTGATAGTCCTGGCCGCGGGGTTGTTCCGGCCTGTAACCGGTTGAGCTGTATGTTTTTCTTCCCGCACCTCTAAAAAATTGATTAAAGAAGTCGGAAAAACCACCAACATCGCCAAACAGGTCCTCAAAATCAGAAGCCTGTCCGAATCCGCTACGGGTTGAACCCTGGCCTTTTGTGCCAAAACCAAATCCCGAAAACCCCTGATCGCCATATTGCTGGTATTTATTCCAGTTGGCACCAAGCTGATCATATTTTTTCCTTTTCTCTGGATCTTTCAGCACCTCATAAGCTTCATTGACATCCTTAAATGTCTTATCCGCTTTTTTGTCATCCGGGTTCTTGTCCGGATGATATTTTAAAGCCAATTTACGGTATGCCTTTTTGATCTCATCCTGACTCGCCTTTTTGTTAACACCAAGTATTTTATAATAATCTTTATATTCCATAATTTAGCTCATTTTATTTCTGTCATATGAACCGTCCATGATAAAATAATTATGATATTAACATACACGAACATGATTATTTTATCATGGTAAGTTCCACCTGACCATTAAAAATTAAAAATAAACAGATGAATCGTTAATTTTTTTATGTTATTCAAATTTTTTGCCAATATTTCTCCCATTAAAAACAAGTCAATTTGACATAATTTGATCTAAAAAAGCGTCAAAATGACAGTGTGTTTATAAAATAAATAGTATTTTAATTAAAAATGTCATCCCATCAATAAAAATTGATGGCAATTTAACCATTTGGCATGTAACTTGAAAACATAATTGGAAAAATTATTTTTTTAAAATGTATAATTAAAATAGAGGAGGGCATAACCATGTTACCAAGATTAAACACAGCAATTTTTCCATCATTCATCAATGATTTATTTGATGAAGAGTTTTGGGTGAATAATGAAAATATGAGCAAAGGCATTTCGGTACCTTCTGTCAATATTAAAGAAGGAGAAAAAGATTATACCATTGAAATTGCAGCACCCGGACTACAAAAGAAAGACTTTAATATTGATGTAGATGGCGATACATTGACTGTATCAGCTGAGAAATCTCAAAAAGATGAAGACGAAGGAAAAAAATATACCCGCAGGGAATTCAGCTATACTAAATTCAGCAGGTCATTTAACTTTCCCGATTGGGTAAATAAAGACAAGATCGAAGCAAAATACGAAGATGGTGTTTTAAATATTAACATTCCAAAGCAAAAGGAACAGGAAAAACCTAAGAAAAAGATCAGCATTAATTAGTGTTTGTTTTCTTATGTAACTACTTTTAAAACCCTTTAAACTTTCCCAAAGTATTTCTTCTTTTTATTTGTATGTAAAAAATTAAAATTAAGAGATTTTATTATCATTTTTTACTGGTTTCTAACTTTGGAAAAGTGGGCACCCACATCATTCATCCATTCACCCAATCAACTCAATCCATTTATTGGCACTTGTGCTTTATCTCAAAGATTGCTTCGGGTAAAGCCCTCGCAATGACGGCTTTGTAGTGTTGGGCGGTGATGTATTGATGGCTACAAAAGCCAATATAACAGAACTGAAAGCTCAAAGCTGAAATCGAAGTGCTGCAAAAGTCCATAGGTATAACCACACCCATGCACACACCCAAATTAACAATTAAAAAACTCCATACAACGAATATTTTTCCGTATTGCAATACAACGAAGAATAAATGTTAAAATAGTTTTTATTGGTTGTTAACTTTCGTTCAAGGTGTAAGACAGGAAGACCCGGTTGGATATTCAGATGTCTGGCTACGTTTGTGCCTGCTGGAATGGCCTTAAACCGTTGTTCTCCACCTTTGATTTCAATCCCATATTCCAGTTTCAATGTTTCAAACAATGATTTATCTTCAAAAGACCTCCGGCAAAACCTCGGCACATATATATTCGGAACCATATTTGTATCATAAAACACAGGCTCATTATTAAGCAGTCGCAACCGTTCCATGTAAATACATCCGAACTCTCTTTCACGTGCTGACAAAGGGAAAAAGAAATTTTTATCCCATTTTTTTATATGTGGTTGAACAATGATATGGGTTTTTAGGTTATTCTGACCGATTGCAGAAGTGGTACCTGTGATCGATAAAATGCCAATTTCACTTGGAATTTTGCTCACAACACTCCCTTTTCCCTGGTGTTTTTTGATATACCCTTCATTTACCAAAGCATCGAGTGCTTTGCGTACAGTAGGGCGGGTGAGGTGATGCAGGGCACACAATTCATTTTCGCTCGGCAAAATGCTGCCCTCAGGATATACCCCTTCAAGTATGTGCTTCCTTAAAAGTTCATATAATATTCTGTATTGTGGTATCGAATGCATTTTGTTTTGTATTTGAAAAAAATAACTTGTAATTACAAGTTGTATGTTAAATGATTGCAATATAATCAAAATATTGATATATCAAGAAAAGAATTAATAAAAATTTAACAAAAAAAATGCTTGTATATACAAGTTAATGATTTTTTTATTATTTTTGGAAACAAATAATCTTAAAAATAATATGCTATGGCCGTACCGGTAATCATGCCCAAACAGGGACAATCAGTAGAAACCTGTGTCATCAACGAATGGTATAAAAAAGTAGGTGATAAAGTAAAAAAAGGAGATATTCTATTTTCATATGAGACAGATAAAGCTTCATTTGAAGAGGAATCGCCGGAAGAAGGCATAATGCTTGCTCAATTTTTTGAAGAGGGAGATGAGGTTCCCGTTTTGGTTAATGTTGCAGTCATCGGTAATGAAGGCGAAAAAGTTGAGGAGTTTAAGCCACAGGATGGCGATGCCAAAGAAGAAGTTCAACAAGCTCCTGAACAACAAGAAGAACCCTCACAAACTCATGAAATAACTGTACAGGAACAGGCTGTTCCTGCTACATCTGTGCAACAAGGAGAAATCAAGATATCCCCCAGAGCAAAAAAAATTGCTCAACATAAAGGTGTACCCATACAAAACCTTCAAGGTACAGGTCCGGAAGGCCGTATCATTGAAAGAGACATTGAACATTATCTCCAGTCAGGTGGAGCGGTTACCACACCTCTTGCTGAAGCAGTGAGCAAAGATACCGGCCTACAAGCCCCTGCACAGGGAACCGGCGCAGGAAACCGGGTGCGTAAAGAAGATCTTACGGAAACAACAGGTGCTGGCGTAACTGGTGATGTTGAAATAAAGAAATTATCCAATATGCGGAAGATCATTGCAGAAAAAATGCACCAGTCATTACAAAACTCAGCACAGTTAACCCATCATTCCAGCGCTGATGCACGCAATATCATGAATTTACGGAAAAAAGTGAAAGCAGAAGCAGAAAAAGGGAATTCTGAAAACATTACCTTGAATGACATGGTGTGCTTTGCCGTTATCAAAGCATTGCAAAAATATCCTGAAATGAATGCCCATTTTTTGGGAAATGAAATGAGGATATTTAAAAATGTACATCTGGGGATGGCTGTTAATACAGACCGCGGGTTAATGGTGCCCACATTAAAAAATGCTAACCATTTTTCACTTCCGGGATTATCTGCACAACTTAAAATGATGGCAACAGCCTGTCAGAAAGGCAGCATAGATCCTGAGCTATTATCCAGTGAAAGTGCATCATTCACTGTTTCAAACTTAGGTGTATATGGCATTGAAATGTTTACGCCTGTATTAAATATCCCACAGGTTGGCATACTGGGGATTAACACAATCACACACCGGCCAGGGAACATTGGAGACGGAACCATAGGATTTGTTCCACGAATAGGCATATCGCTTACCTATGACCACAGGGCAGTTGACGGAGCTCCTGCTTCTCAGTTCCTGAAAGAAATTGCAACACAAATAGAACAAATAACTATAAATTCCTAAAACAATTATTATGATATATGATGTTGGAATCATTGGCGGAGGCCCGGCTGGATATGTTGCTGCTGAAAGGGCAGGACAAAAAGGACTCAAAGCAATACTTTTCGAAAAATCCAGCCTTGGAGGTGTTTGTCTGAATGTGGGCTGCATCCCCACAAAAACATTGCTATATACGGCCAAACTCTATGAACATGCCAAAGAAGGCGATAAATATGGCATCAAAGCCGGGGATGTGAGCTTTGACTTTGGTAAAATCATGAAACGTAAAAATAAAGTGGTCAAAAAACTCGTGGCAGGTATTGGGAGTGCCATGAAAAAATACAACGTAGAAGTTGTAAATGCAGAAGCCGAAATCAAAAAGAAAGACGGAGAAAATAGTATAATCAGTGCCGATGGGAATGATTATACATGCAAAAATCTCATGATCGCCACAGGCTCTGAACCTATCATACCCCCCATCAAAGGATTGGACCGAAATGACATTTATACCAACAAAGAAATACTTGATATCAAAGAAATGCCTGAAGAACTCACCATTATTGGAGCAGGGTACATAGGCGTTGAATTTGCCAATTTTTTTGGAAGCATGGGAGCGAAAGTTACTGTGATAGAAATGTTGGATGAAATATTGCCGGGCATTGACCAGGAAATGAGCAAAATGCTTAGAAAAGAATTAGAAAAGAAAGGCATTGAATTTAAACTGGGCTCTAAAGTAATAGAAAAGAAAAACAATTCATTAACCATTGAAAAAGATGGCAAAACAGAGAATATAAAAACAAAACATGTATTGGTGAGTGTAGGACGTAAACCCGTTGTCAATGGATACGGACTTGAGAATATCGGTGTTGAGCACGATGGCAAAAGCATTAAGGTTGATAAATATTGTCAGACCAATATTCCCAATGTCTATGCTGTAGGCGATGTGAATGGACGTTCACTATTGGCTCACACAGCAAGCCGTGAAGGCGAAGTGGTGGTGGATAATATTACCGGAAAAAAGACAGTCATGCGATACAATGCAGTCCCCGGAGTCGTTTACACCAATCCTGAAATTGCAACAGTAGGTATTACTGAGCAACAAGCCAAAGAACAAAATATTTCTTATGATGTAAGCTCACTTCCCATGACATATGCAGGAAGATTTATGGCCGAAAATGAGGGCTTTAACGGCTTGGCAAAAGTCATCACCGGAAAAAAATATGGAGAAATACTGGGAGTACATATGATTGGTAATCCAAGCTCCGAATTTATTTATGGAGCAGCCATGGCCATAGAAATGGAGATGAGGATTCAGGATCTAAGCGATGTGATATTCCCTCATCCCACTGTTTCGGAGATATTTAAAGAAACAGTAGTCTCATTAAATGACTAACATTTACAAAATAAAAAAAATAATAACCAAAAAATAAAGAATCATGCCTAAAACACAATTCATTGATCCGGCAAAAGCAAGAAAAAAAACAGAAATTTCATTTGGAACAATACCGGTAAACCATTATAATAAAAGCATTGAAGATGAAAAAGAAAACTTCTCAAAAGAAGATTTGATTAGAATTTACAGAGATATGGTCATCATCCGTGAGTTTGAGACCATGCTGAATGCTATTAAAACCACCTTTGAATACAATGGTGTGAAATACAATCATCCCGGCCCTGCGCATTTATCAATCGGACAAGAAGCCTCTGCTGTAGGAATGGCATATAACCTCGGTATTGACGATTATATTTTTGGTTCACACAGAAGCCATGGGGAAATCATTGCCAAAGGACTTTCAGCCATTGAAAAACTCGATGACAAAGCACTGTCTCAGATTATGAATGAATACTTTGACGGGGATATCGTAAAAGTAGTTGAAAAAAGTCAAAAAGGCTCTGTTAAAGAACTGGCCATTGACTTTTTATTATATGGAACCCTTGCTGAGATATTTGCACGAAAAAATGGGTTCAACAGAGGACTCGGTGGCTCTATGCATGCTTTCTTTACTCCATTTGGCGTATATCCGAACAATGCCATCGTGGGTGGATCGGGTGATATCTCGGTCGGTGCAGCTCTTTATAAAAAAGTAAACCAAAAATCCGGACTGGTTGTCTGTAATATTGGCGATGCTTCATTAGGTTGCGGGCCTGTTTGGGAAGGGATTACATTTGCTACCATGTCACAATTCCGCACTTTATGGGAAGAAGGTTATAATGGTGGATTGCCCCTGATTTTTAACTTTATGAATAATCAATATGGCATGGGCGGCCAAACCGAAGGCGAAACAATGGGATATGATTTCTTAGCCAGGTTAGGTGCAGGTGTAAATAAAGAAATGATGCATTCCGAACGTGTATATGGATATGACCCATTAGCAGTGATCGACGCATTTAAACGGAAAAAACAAATTTTAGAAGAACGTAAAGGCCCTGTATTGCTCGATACACTTACATATAGAATATCAGGACATTCTCCATCAGATGCTTCTTCTTACAGGACAAAAGAAGAAATTGAAGCATGGCAAAATGCCGATTCCATTAAAGAATATGGAGAAAAACTTGTGAAAGCAGGTATTGCTACTGAAAATGAGCTCAATACTATAAAAGAAAACACAACACAACAAATCACTAAAATATTAAAACTCTCCATTGATGATACGGTTTCTCCACGGCTCGACCTTGATAATAATCCGGAAGCCATTGCGGAAATGATGTTCTCCAATGAATCCAAAGATAAAATGGAAGACAGAAAACCAGACAGCCTTATTCCTTATGAAGAAAACCCACGGGTTAAACAAATAAAAAAGAAAGAACGATTTGGACTGGATGCAAACGGCAAGCCTTTTTCCAAAGTAAAAACGTACCAATTGCGTGATGGTATATTTGAAGCTATTATTGACCGTTTTTATAAAGACCCGACATTGGTGGCGTATGGAGAAGAAAATCGTGACTGGGGAGGTGCTTTTGCTGTTTACCGCGGCTTAACAGAAGCCATGCCATACCACAGGTTATTCAATTCACCAATTTCAGAAGGTGCTATTGCCGGAACAGCAGTAGGATATGCCATGGCAGGTGGCCGGGTGATTGCAGAGATCATGTATTGCGATTTCATAGGCAGGGCAGGGGACGAGATATTCAACCAGCTTCCCAAATGGCAAGCTATGAGTGGTAATGTCATTAAAATGCCTGTAGTGATCAGGGTTTCGGTTGGTTCTAAATATGGTGCACAGCACTCACAAGATTTCTCTTCTATTGTGGCTCACATACCTGGTTTAAAAGTAGTATTCCCGGTTACTCCTTATGATGCAAAAGGCCTCATGAACAGTGCATTACAAGGAACAGACCCGGTAATCTTCTTTGAAAGCCAACGTATTTATGACATCGGGGAATTATTCCATGAAGACGGTGTACCAGAAGAATATTATGAAATACCTTTCGGTGAGCCTGATATCAAGCGAAAAGGTGATGATGTGACCATCGTCTCAATCGGTTCAACATTATATCGTGCCCTGGAAGCAGCAGAAATATTACAAGAACAATACAACATATCAGCTGAAGTCATTGATGCCAGGTCTATTGTACCTTTTAACTACGAGCCGGTCATCGAATCATTGAAAAAGACAGGAAAAATTGTTTTCACCAGCGATGCATCTGAACGTAATTCATTCTTAAAAGACATGGCAGAAAACATTACAGAACTGGCATTTGATGAACTGGATGCCCCTCCTGTGGTAGTGGGGGCAAAAAACTGGATTACACCAGCCAAAGAGCATGAACACTTTTTCTTCCCTGAAAAAGAATGGATTGTAGATGCAATACATCAAAAAATTATGCCACTTAAAGGGCATACACCCAAGCATAATTATACCGCCAATGAACAACTCCGGAAAGCAAAAAGAGGAATTTAAATGTGAAAAATTCATAATAAACATTAAATTTGCCTTGAATTTTTATTAATTATAATGTATAAAATTTAATACAATGAAAATTACTGTTCTTGGAGTTGGTTATGTGGGATTGGTTACCGGTACTTGTTTTTCTGAAACCGGGGTTGATGTAATGTGCGTGGATATTGACCCGGATAAAATTGAAAAATTAAAACAGGGGATCATTCCGATTTATGAGCCGGGGTTGCCTAAAATGTTGCAAAACAATATAGATAAGGGACGTCTTAAATTTACAACCAAAATAAAAGAAGGCATAAAAGACTCCGAAGCAGTATTCATTTGTGTAGGAACCCCATCTGACGAAGACGGAAGCGCTGATTTGAAATATGTATTAGAAGTGGCGAAACAAATTGGCCAGGAAATCAATCAATACATGGTTGTTGTCACCAAAAGCACTGTCCCTGTGGGCACATCTGAAAAAGTAAGAACAGTCATCAAAGCAGAACTTGAGAAACGAAATTCTGATATTCAATTTGATGTTGCTTCTAATCCTGAATTTCTAAAAGAAGGTGATGCAGTTGAAGATTTTTTGCGCCCGGACAGGATTGTCATCGGCACAGACAGCCCAAAAGCAGAAAACACCTTAAGTCGGTTGTACAAACCATTTTTGTTAAATCAGCATCCGATCCTGTATATGGATATACCGTCGGCTGAAATGACTAAATATGCAGCTAATGCGATGCTTGCAACAAAGATCAGCTTCATGAATGACCTGGCAAACTTATGCGAAAAACTCGGGGCAGACATCAATTTTGTCAGAAAAGGCATTGGCTCCGATCCGCGTATTGGGAATAAATTTATATATCCAGGCACAGGATATGGAGGCTCTTGTTTTCCTAAAGATGTGAAAGCATTGATCAATACAGGTAAGATAAACCAATACGACTTGAAAATATTACAAGCTGTTGATGTAGTCAATGATATTCAGAAAAAAGTCCTGGTCAAAAAGATCATGGAACATTTTAATAATGATATCAATGGCAAAACATTCGGGATTTGGGGATTGTCATTTAAACCGCATACAGATGATACCAGGGAATCGCCTGCTATTGTCATCATCAATGAATTGTTGGCCAACGGGGCCAATGTGAAAGCATACGACCCTGTCGCAATGAGTGAGAGTAGAAAAATATTGAATGATAAAATAGTGTATGGCAAAGACCAGTATGATGTGGTGATTGATGCAGATGCCATGATTCTGGTCACTGAATGGGAAGAATTCAGAATGCCCAATTTTCCGGTGTTAACACGTTTAATGAAAAACAAATTGATATTTGACGGACGGAATATTTATGATCCTGAAGAAATGGAAGAAGAAGGGTTTACATATTATTGTATTGGAAGAAAGAGAGTAGGGTAGTAGTGGAGTGTTCTATTGTGATATTATTACTGGTTTTACTGCATATTTAGTGGAAACCATATCCTGAGTATTCAGTATTCTAAAACAAACACTATTTCCACAAAAATTGCAATAGTACCATATCAACTAATAAATTACAGGAATAGTTATACAAAGATATAGAAGTAACACATAACACAATTCACGCAATCAAAAAACTATTCCGGAAAATCAAAATAATTCTTAGCATTAAAATAGCAAATGTCTTCTACTACTTTTCCTAAAAATTCCATGTCATCAGGGAATTCTCCATTTTCAACATCCTGTCCGATCAGGTTGCATAAAATTCGCCTGAAATATTCATGACGCGGGAATGAGAGAAAACTTCTTGAATCGGTGAGCATGCCGACAAACCGGCTCAATAAACCCAATTGCGATAAGGTGTTCAATTGTTCGATGATCCCTTCTTTTTGGTCTAAAAACCACCATCCTGAGCCCCATTGCATTTTTCCGGGAATGCTGCCATCCTGAAAATTTCCGATCATGGTTGCCATGATAGCATTATCAGAAGGGTTCAGATTATAAACAATGGTTTTTGTCAACTTTTTTTCCTGGTCAAGGCGGTCAAAAAATCTTGACATGGGCCTTGCTATTTCATACGAGCCAATAGAATCAAATCCAATGTCCGCGCCGCGTTGTTTGTGCATCAGGGTGTTGTTGTTTCGCATTGCACCCACATGGTATTGTTGTGTCCATCCTTTTTCATGGTCCATCACAGCAAACTCATACAGCATGGCAGATTTGAATTTTTCGATTTCAGTACTGTCCAATTCTTTTTTGCTGCGTACTTTCTTGAATATCTTTTCTATTTCAGATTCTGTATATTCTGTTGCATGCATGGTTTCCAGGCCGTGGTCAGACAAACGGCTGCCTTGTTCGTGGAAAAAATCATGGCGTATGCGCAGGGCCTCAAGAAGGTCTTTATAACTCCTGATATCCATATCAGCTGATTTTGCTAATTTGTCAACATATTGGTTGTATATCTCTGTATCTTCCACTTTCATCGAAGCATCGGGACGCCAGGCCGGATATACTTTCTTTTCAAACTGATCAGCTTTGATTTTGTGATGATGCTCAAGTGAATCAGCCGGGTCATCTGTTGTACATACCGATTCAACATTCATTTTACGAAGAATGTTCCTGACCGAAAATTCGTTACTTCTCAATTTTTCTGTGGCTTCGTCATATATTTCTCTGGCTGTATAGGGATTGAGGATTTTGTCAATGCCTAATGGATTTTTCAATTCAAGGTGTGACCAATGATATAAGGGATTTCGCATTAAGTAAGGCATTGTTTTGGCGAACTGTTCAAATTTTTCCCAATCGCCTGCATCGCCTGTGCAGTATTTTTCATCTATCCCATTGGTGCGCATGGCACGCCATTTATAATGGTCGTTGCCAAGCCATACCTGCCCGATATTATCAAAATTCTTGTCTTCTGCAATTTCATCGGGAGGAAGATGGCAGTGATAATCTATAATAGGTAAGTCAGCTGCATGACGGTGATATAATGTTTGAGCTGTTTTATTGTGAAGCATAAAATGTTTATCCATGAATTTTTTCATAGGTCATATAATTTAAATAAGTGTTACAAGTAACACAAAGATGGCAATTTTTATCAAAAAAATATGACATGTCAATAAATTTAACAGAATATGCCTGTACTCAAAATTTTAACCTAATTTTGCAACGGGTATAGGAAATGGAATGCTTTTGTTGACAAGATTTAATATAAATATATGGTACTACTATTTTAGTAGTTAAATATTTTTACAGGATATAAAATACTGTTTAAATACTGTTTAAATACTGTTTAAATATAGTTGTAAATATATAAACAAATTGCAAGTTACCATTAAATTCGTGGTAGAACCAAATATATAAATGTCAATACTATATTGATATTTCATTTCGTTTCTCAAAAGAGAGATTGAAATCAGAAGACAAGTGAATTAAATGTAGATTTCTGAAATTGAGCAGGCTGTTCTATCGATCTTCTGCAAAGAAGGTAGGAAAGTCCGGACAACACAGGGCACCATGCTTCCGAAAGGGAAGATGTCTGTGAGGGCATGGTACCGGGGAAGAAAATAACCGTCCCGCCTCTGGTGGGATAAGGGTGAGAAGGTGAGGTAAGAGCTCACCAGTCCTGGTGGCAACATCAGGAGCTGCCCGGCCCATGGGTTGAAAGGCCATGTATACCGGCATGTAAGGACTGCCCGTTCGTTGCCGGGGGGTAGGCCGCTTAGATAAATGATAGAACCCATCTTTGATGGCGACAGAATCCGGCTTACAGGCCTGCTCTTTTTTTATTATAATAAACCTGGTCATAAAAAAATAAGGAGAACAATGCGCATTGACATTTTAACAGCTCTTCCCGAACTTCTTGAAAGCCCTTTAGGTCATTCAATTATCAAAAGAGGAATTGACAAAGGATTGGTGGAAATACATGTACATAATTTGCGTGATTATTCAACCAATAAGCACAAAAAAGTTGATGATTATCCGTTTGGAGGAGAACCGGGGATGGTCATGTCTATAGAACCTATTGACAGAGTCGTTCAACATTTGAAAGCAGAACGCGATTATGATGAGGTTATTTTTACCACACCCGATGCGCCGGTATTCAATCAACAAAAGGCCAACCACCTTTCTACAATGAAGAATATCATTATTTTATGCGGCCACTACAAAGGAGTTGACCAGCGTGTAAGAGATCATCTTATTACAATGGAGCTGTCAATAGGAGATTATGTGCTTACAGGCGGAGAACTACCTGCTGCTATTATTGCAGACAGTATTATACGGCTTATCCCCGGGGTTATTTCAGATGAAACCTCTGCACTTACCGATTCATTTCAGGACAATTTATTAGCCCCGCCGGTGTATACAAGGCCTGCCGATTATAAAGGCATGAAGGTGCCTCCTGTGCTAAGATCAGGAAATTTTAAAGAAATAGAACAATGGAGAACGGAACAGAGCCTGAAAAAAACAAAGGAATTACGGCCAGGTTTGTTAGATGATGAATAGAACAGGATAAACTTTCCTGTAACAACGTTGTTTGAGGTTGGCTAATAAGTTGATTATGTTAATTGAGTAATTTATTAATTTGACCTTTTAATGTCTCTTCGTTCATATATCCTCTCATTACATAGGGTTCTTTATCAAGTGGGATGAATAAAAAAGTGGGGATGCTTTGTACACGGAATAATGATGCCAGTTCACGTTCATTATCCACATTGATTTTATATACATTGATCTCGTTTTTGTATTGGATGGCCAATTTTTTTAACACCGGTGCCATTTTTCTGCATGGGCCGCACCAATCTGCATAAAATTCGATGAGGGCAGGTTCATTTCCCTGGTATTTCCAATCGTTATGTGCTTCATAGTTAAAAATCAGATTTTTAAAACTGTCAGCATTGAGATGTACTACTGCAGGTTGAGATTTTGTAGATGGCTGCTGCTTTTTTTCCTCGAATTCTATTGTCTTTTCTTCTTTAGTAATAAGTAAGATACTTGCAATTCCTACTATTCCAATCAAAACCAAAAAAATAATCCCTTTTCGTTGTATCATGCTATTCATTTATTAAGTTAAGTGTTTGGATCATCATATTCGATAACGAGGCTTGGGCAGCCCCCAAAAGCGCAGTTTACTGAAGTAAATGAGCGATTTTAGGGCAAGCGTAACGAAGTTAGCGAACATGATGAAACAAACACTAATTAAAACGGATTATTTACAAATATCGTACCTAAGTTAGTTACATCTTTTGCAGAATCTAAAATGTTATTATAGAATAGTACAAAGAGCACGGATAATTTATGCCATCCTTTTTCCTTTTCAATAAAAATATTTATTTTTGCCTGTGTTTTGGTGGATTTTTTCCGTTTCCGGGAAAAACCTTAAAATGGGAATCACGTGAAAATCGTGAGCTGTCCCCGCAGCCGTAACTTTCGAATATGATTCTGTACCTCTGGCCACTTTGACAATGATGTCATGGGAAGGCTACAGGATTGAAATAAGCCGGAAGACCTGCCAAAGCAAAGTCGAATCAAAGAAACTTCGGGAAAAAGTTTCGGGAATTATTCTTTGTAATTTCTATTCATTTTCCGGGGAACAGGAGTAACTAAAAGCTATTTGGTTTATTGGTTTGAGGCGTATTCAACCATTAAACTCATACTCACAATTTTTAACTAAATAAAAACGAGTGAAACAATTTCTGGTACTTTTATTATTATTATTTGTAATTTCCTGCAACCAGGGAAAAAACTACAATGAAGAGACAAAACAGGATTTTCGGATTGTCTCCCTGGCTTCTTCTATTACCAAACAGCTTGTGCAATTGGGTTTGAAAGACCACATTGCCGGTGCAACTTCGTTTTGCCCTGTAGCAAAAGATAATAAAGAACTCATCATAGGCAGCGCTACAGATGTGAATATGGAAAAGATTACTTTGTTAAAACCTGATCTGATTTTTGCTTCGACATTAACAAAACCCAAAACGTTAAAAACACTAAAAATCACAGGAGCAACCATTGTCCAAATGCAAAAAGCATCATCTTTTGATGAAATATGCCGACAATTCATACAAATCGGCAAATTAACCCATAGAGAAGAAAAAGCGAAACATATTATTAAGACAGAAAAAAACAAGATAGACAGTATTCGTCAATTAATACCTGAACAAATAGAAAAACCGGATGTTTTTTTTCAGATCGGAAAAAAACCATTGTTTGCTGTTATTCCTAATTCTTATATGAATGACCTCATTCAATTTGCAGGAATGAACAACATTGCATATGACCTAAAACATGGCACCATAAGCCGGGAGACAGTTATTGCACGGAATCCGGAAGTTATTTTTGTTGTGACAATGGGCATTACAGGAAAGGATGAGAAAGAAACATGGGAGCATTATAAGGATTTGAGTGCTGTGCAGAATGATAATGTGTTTGTTTTGAATTCTGACCTTGCATGCACTCCAACTCCCACAACGTTCAGAAAAACATTGGAAACTATGGTACAATATTTATACCGGTAATATAAAAACTATGAGAGCGAAATACATAAAATGGTTCATATTCACAGGAAGCCTTCTGCTTATTCTGATCGTTTCATTTTTGGTTTCACTTACATCCGGTATCATGGATATTGACATCACTGAAATTCCATCCATTTTATCTGAACAGGGTGGGATGGAAGCAGTTATTATTAAAGAAATCAGGCTTCCCAGGATAATACTTGGGTTTTCGGTTGGCGGAGCACTTAGTTTAGCCGGCTGTATCCTTCAGGGAATATACAGAAACCCATTGGTCGAGCCTTATACACTTGGGATATCGGGTGGGGCTGCATTAGGAGTGGCACTTGCCATTGTCTTGAATTTAAATACAATTCTTGGATCCTATATGCTTCCCTTTGCCGGTTTTTCAGGCTCTTTGGTGACGATCTTTCTTGTCTATTCCTTAGGGATGAGAAAAGGAAAGACAAGCATCAACAGCATGCTGCTTATCGGTGTTATGATCAGCTTTATTGCATCTTCATCCATGATGTTTTTAATGTCATTGACAACGTCTGAAAATCTTCATAGCATCATCTTCTGGATTATGGGGTCATTGGATGAACCTAACAGCATGTTATTGAACATTACGCTTTATGCTGCTTTTGCCGGACTCATCATTTCAATGCTATTTGCCCGGCCATTAAATGCTTTGTCAATGGGCGAAGAAAAAGCCATGCATTTGGGCATTAATTCGGTTATAACCATAAGGATTTTGTTTATTTTAGCATCTTTGTTAACCGGCATTTGTGTTTCTGTTGCCGGGGTTATTGGATTTGTAGGACTCGTCATCCCACATTTAATTCGCTTGTTTGTTGGACATGATTTCAGAATATTGCTTCCCGGAGCTTTTCTTGGCGGTGGCACATTTCTAATCATTTGCGATATCATATCGCGAACCGTCGTGGCACCAAGCGAACTGCCTATTGGCGTGATAACCGGTATGGTAGGCGGATTGACATTCATTATCGTATTATCCAATTCATACATGAAATCAAAATTGAAATAACGCATCATGCAAGGAGTTTTCGAAATACATAATATTACATGCGGTTATCCGGGCGGATTTATGTTACATGACATCCGGTTTAAAATTGAAAACGGTTCTTTTGCCGGGATCATCGGGCCGAATGGGTCAGGAAAAACAACCCTTTTCAAAGGAATATCTGGTGAATTAAATCTTCATAGCGGATATATCAAACTGAATGACAATGATGTTGCAATGATGTCTAATAGAGAAAAAGCCCAAAACATGGCTGTTGTCACTCAAACCATTGATTTTGCAGATGTTCCGGTTGAAGATTATGTATTGATGGGACGCATGCCGTATCGTAAACGGTTTTATTTTTTTGAAACCAGAAAGGATTATGAGATCGCACATCATTACATGAAACTCACTGATATCTATCATTTGAGGGATAAACTCATGTCTCAGCTTAGCGGAGGCGAACAACAACTGGCAGATATTGCCCGAGCACTGACACAAGAACCGGAATTATTATTGCTTGATGAACCCACATCGCATTTGGATATCACGCATCAGGTTCAAATACTAAACCTTATTCAGCAATTGAATCACGACCTTAAATTAACAGTCTTAATGATTATACATGACCTGAACCTGGCTGGTGAATATTGTGATTATCTTTTGATGATGAATAAAGGAACCATCCATACCAGGGGAACTCCAGAAGATGTGTTGAATTATAAGAATATAGAAGATGTATATAAAACCGTGGTGGTGACCAGGAAAAATCCTGTTTCTGATAAGCCTGCAATCTTTTTGGTCTCCCAAAAAGTTTTAAAACAAAATATTGAAAAATCTCATTGAATGAAATCATGACTAAATTTGCCATTGCAGATTAATTCATTTAATTTTACGTTTTTGTTAAAAACACAGAGCCATGAAAAAAAATATTATAATTAATTTATTGTCATTGTTTTTATTTGAGTCGTTTATCATTCAAGCCTATAATCAGACATCATTAGATGTAAATCAACCTTTGCCTTTTGATACCAGTCTTGTATATGATTCTTTGGAAAACGGAGTATCGTATTATATCCGTCATAATAAAAAACCCAAAGAGCGTGTTAATATGCAGTTGGTTATAAAAGCAGGTTCTGTGCAGGAGACCGAAAAGCAGAGAGGGCTTGCACATTTTACAGAACACATGTGTTTTAATGGGACAAAACGTTTTAAAGAACAAGAATTGGTGGATTTTCTTGAGCAAATGGGCATTGATTTTGGCCCTGATTTGAATGCATTTACCAGTTTGAATTTAACTGCTTTCAAGCTTCAGATTCCGGCAAATAATCAGGGCTTAAAAGATACAGCATTTATGGTGTTAGAAGAATGGGCACATAATGTATCATTTGACAAAGAAGAAATTGACAAAGAACGTGGTGTGATTGTAGAAGAATGGAGGCTTGGATTGGGTGCCAGAGATCGTTTGTTTCGAAAAATGTTTCCGGTGATATTCCAGGGAAGCAAATACGCCGAACGGCTTCCGATTGGCAAAATGGAAGTGGTTAAGAATTTCGAATACCAAACACTTATAGATTTTTATAATCAATGGTACCGGCCAGACCTGACAGGAGTAATTGTTGTTGGAGATATTTCGGAAAACTATGCAAAAGAAAAGATAAAAGAACATTTTGCCCATATTAAAATGCCTGAAAATCTCAAAGAAAAAGAAACATATGAAATTCCTAATGTAAAGCAAAACATTGCGAGAGTCTTTACAGACGAAGAAGCATTGCACAGTCAATTCACCATTTATTTTAAAAAATTTGAACCTGCCGGTATTACAACCATCAAAGATTATCGTGATCATGTGTTGATTCCGATGTTGTGCAATTCTCTCATAAGCAACCGGTTAAAAGAATTACAGGAAATAACGGAAGGGCCGTTTATTAATACTTATACACAACATGGAAAACTGTTCAATATCCCTGTTGATGTGTTTAGAGTCTCTGGTATTACAAAGGAGGGCAGGGTAAAAGACGGATTAGATACATTATTTTCTGAAGTACAGAGAATCAAATTATATGGGTTTACTCATTCAGAAATAGAAAGAGAAAAAAAGAAACTGCTTAAGCGCTTTGATGAACTGGCAAAAGAAACAGGAAAGATATCATCATCATATTTTGTTTCGGAGTATACCAGGCATTTTTTGCATGGTGACCCCATTCCCGGAATCAATACAGAAAATAAATATGCCAAAGCATTGGTCCCTGAGATCACCAAGAAGGAGCTGAATGAATTGGCCGGCAAATGGATGAAGGGAGAACATATGATTACTATTGTTACAGCACCTGAAAATTCAACCCTTCCTGTTGAACAAGAAATCCTTGAAATCATCAAAGAATCAAAGCAAAAACAACTGGAAGCGTATCAGGATAATGTGAATGAACAACCTTTGCTGGATACCTTTCTCGTGGGTGCAAATGTAATCCAAAAGCAACTTAACGATACCTTTGATTATACAGAAATTACTTTAAAAAATGGGGTTACAGTTGTGTTAAAACCAACAAACTTTAAAAATGACCAGATTTTGTTTTCAGCGATCAGTCCGGGCGGACATTCCCTTTATCCTGATGAAGATTACATGTCACTTAAATATTTATCGGATTATATCAATAATTCGGGACTTGGACATTTTGATAAACTCCAATTAAAGAAAAAGCTGGCAGGAAATACAGCGAGTGTAAATTTTTGGTTAAATGACATTGCTGAAGGATTTACAGGCAGTGCTTCACCATCTGATAAAGAGACTTTATTGCAATTGCTATATCTTTATTTTACATCTCCTCGTAAAGATTCCTCTGCACTGGAACGTATTTTATCAAAAGATGAAAGTAAATATAAATATATTCATAAAAATCCCAGGACTGTTTTTTATGACACACTTCAAAAAATAGTGACACAAAATGATCCCAGAACCATTCCTTTCCCGTCATCTGAACAGTTAAATAATGTTTCAATGAATACGATGTATGCTGTTTATAAAGAACGGGTTGCAGATGCCTCGGATTACACATTCTTTTTTGTCGGTAATTTTAACCGGGATTCACTGATTCCTTATATTGAAAAATATTTAGGAGCACTACCTGTCAAAGGCCAAAAAGAGCAGTGGAAAGATGTAACAGCCGAATTCCCGGATGGCATAACCAATACTACTATTCATAAAGGAACAGAACCACAGAGTTTTGTGGCTTTAGTGATGAATGAGCCATTTGATTGGTCGTATGAAAAGACATTAGAAATGAGTATACTTGAAAAAATCCTTTCTATCCGGTTGAGAAAAAAAATGCGAGAGGATGAAAGCGAAGTATATGGAATAAGAGTTAATGCAAATGCAAGTCAATACCCAAAATCAGAATATACTTTTAGTTTTGTATTTGGCTGTAATCCGGCCAAGACAGATACCCTGGTGAGTATTATTTTTGATGAAATAAAGAAGATACAAAATTCAATTCCAACAGAAGTTGAAATGCAAAAAGCGCAGAACATATTCATACGACAGAGAGAAACAAAGATGGAACAAAATGGTTTTTGGCTTAATCAGCTCGAAAATAAGTATTTTAAGGATGCTGAATTGAAAACCATGGATGAATACACACAGCTTGTAAAGCAGATTACAGCCGAAGATATTAAAAAAGCTGCCAATCAATTTCTGATACCCGGACATTATGTGAAGCTCATTTTGAAACCTGAAACCGAGAACAGGTAAACGTTGTTTTTTATTCATCATTTAATGCTTGATGGCAATAAAAATGTTTAATATTAGTTTTTTTTAATAATTGGTTGTTTATATAAAATAAAAAAAGACACATATTGCCGATGAAGAACATCCTACTTTTTTACTGAAACAAATAAGATGTACAAGAAAGCAGGTATTTTACAATTCATATTATTTATTTTTACAGCTGTTCACTTAGCAGGCAACACACCAAAATACAGCAATGAATTTCTTTCTGTAGGTATTGGAGCCAGGTCATTGGGTATGGCCAAATCTACTACAGCCAGTGTAGGAGAGGTGACCTCGGTTTATTGGAACCCGGCAGGAATGGTTAATATTGAAAACGACGCCGATATTGGCGTAATGCATTCGGAGTATTTTGCCGGACTCTCTAAATATGATTTTCTGGGAGGTATATTAAAAACAGACTCAAACTCTGCCGCAGGGTTTTCTGTTATCCGTTTCGGAGTTGACGAAATCCAAAACACATTAAACCTTGTAGATGATAACGGTGTCGTTGATTACAGCAGAATTAAAGAGTTTTCTGTGGCAGACTGGGCATTTACATTTTCATATGCTAAAAGATCGAAGTTGAAAGGGTTGCAATATGGTGCCAATGTAAAGATAATACACCGGCTAATAGGTGAATTTGCAAGCGCCTGGGGATTTGGCATTGATGCCGGGATTCAGTATTTTAAAGGAAAATGGTCATTGGGGGTGATGGGAAGAGACATCACAACCACTTTTAATGCCTGGAATTTTAATGAAGAAAAATTAAAACCTGCATTTGATATGACGGGCAACAAAATGCCTGAAAATGCACTTGAAATAACCATGCCTAAAATAACTGCCGGAATTGCAAGAACCATTGATATTAGTAAACGTTTTTCTGCCCTGATTGAAGCAGATATTGATATGTATTTCGACGGGAAACGACACATGTTGATTAAAAGTGATGTGGCCAGCATGGATCCACATGTTGGATTTGAAATAGGATATAAGAATTATCTGTTTTTCAGAGGAGGTATAGGAAGTTTCCAGGAGATTCAAACCCATAACAGAACATATTATGCTTTTGAGCCCAATATGGGACTTGGTATTAAGGTGCATCAACTATACATTAATTATGCACTTACCAATATTGGAAGCCAATCTGTAGGGCTCTATTCTAATGTTTTTTCACTTCATTATGCCTTTGACTTCAAGAAATAATCATTTCCCCCTTTTTTCTATTGGTTTTACTCCAAATTAAATGGAAAGAATAGAAATTTAGAAATTTAGAATTTAGAAGTGTAGAAGTTAGAAGAACAATGTCAGGCTTTCATTGTTTTTGCAAATTTTAAAGAAAATAGTATATTTGTTTAACCATCTATACAAAAATCCGATTAATAGGGAGCTAAACCAAGAGTCTGTCTCTTATGTAACAACTTTTCCAAAGTTTAGTCTATTGATGTTGCCACGGAAAATAAAATACTCAAAACACTTGAGTTTATAGACAGACTCTAATTAATACTTAACAATTAACAATTATTCCCCCAAATCCTCTCACGCTTTCTTAATTCTAAATTCTGTATACTGACTTCTTTTTTTTATCTCCCTGAAATAAAACATGGAAATTTATTGAAATATTTATAAATTTACTATCTTACTTTTTTAAATAACTAAATTATGAAAACAAAGCAAACAATATAAATATGAGCAAACTAAACATTATCGCATATTGTATTATTACATTTATAGTTGTTACCAATGCAGATTTAAATGCACAACGTAATCCTTTTTCAGAAGATGTTAAAAAATATCCAAAAGAAATATACGAGAAAATGGATTACAATTTATCTGATGAAGATGAAAAAATGTTAGAAAGTTTCACTGCATTGTGGAAGGAAACCGGTGCATTTTCTCAGGATGAAAAAATGGAGATCATTCAATTATCAAACCATATGCTGAAAAACAGGGCACGTCCTTATCCACATTTTAAATACCTTGTAAAAATATTGTTATTATTTAAAAAAGAACATCTTCAAACACATAATTATGAACCATGGAAAAAGGGAATACAAAAACTGCTGGATGACCGCGTACGAATGACAACATTGGAAGACTATTTTGAAAGAACATATTCTTTGTTCAAAAACAACATTTTATATGAATCATATTCTTCAAAATGGAAAGCTGATGATAGCAGTTATGATTTAAAAACCGGAGATGATATTTCTGTTGAATTTGATGTTATAACTTTAACCTGTTATGCGAAAAGAGACAGCATCAAAGTATATGACACAAGAGGAAATTATCAACTTTTGGATGGTAAATGGAATGGTGAAGGTGGCACTGTAACATGGGAGAGAGCAGACTATGAAAGGAAAAGAGTATATGCTACTTTGAAAAAATATACCATTAACATGAAAAAATATAAATATGAAGCGGATTCTGTTGAATATTTTAATAAAGAATTTATTGGCAAACCATTATTGGGTAAATTGAGCGATAAAGTGATGAATACTTCCATAAAAAGTAACATAATTTATCCTCAATTTGAAACATATACAAAAAATTTTAAGATTAAAGACCTGTATAAAAATATAAACTATGAAGGCGGTTTTATGTTTGAAGGGAGTAAAATCATTGGGAGAGGTACAAAAAACAGCAAAGCTGTACTTGATATTACCCGCTCGGATACTACGTTTTTCAGAGCTTCTTCAAACTATATAGTGATCAACAAAGAACGGTTAAAAGCTCTTGAAACTGAAATTACCATTTATACCGGACAAGACTCCATATACCATCCCAACTCAACGTTTACCTATATTCCATATAGAAGAATGTTACAGATTATAAAAGGAGAAGGCATCACCTCACGAATTCCGTATTTGAATTCTTACCATAAAGTAAATATGGATTTTGAGCAATTACGATGGAAAATTGATGAACCGTTTATTTATATGACAATGAAACAGGGGAATGCGTTTGGTGTTGCCAACTTTAAGTCATTTAACTACTTTAACAAAGCAGAATATGAACAAATGATCCATTTAGATCCAATTCATCCATTAGTAGCAGTAAAACAATATGCCAAATCATACGGCTTCGATGAATTTGATGCTATGGGGTTTGCAAAATATATGGGTTTTTCAATTCATCAGGCCAGACGGTATTTGATGAACCTTGCAGCAAAAGGATTTATCTATTTTGATACAGAATCAGATAGAATAAAAATTAAACAATTATTATATGATTATGTTGATGCCAGCGCCGGAAGAGTAGATTATGATGTGATCAATTTTGTGTCTGAAACCAAAGCACCAACTGAAAATGCTATGTTGGACATCCGGAATATGGATTTGATAATTAATGGCATGCCCAGGGTACTGGTGAGTAATGCTCAAAATGTTGATATTATCACTTCGGATAAAAAGATCACACTCAAACGAAATAGGAGTTTCGCTTTTAAAGGGCAGGTTAATGCCGGTAAATTATCATTTTACGGAGATAATTTTTTCTTTTCATACGATAGCTTTAAGGTTAACCTCCAAAAAGTTGATTCTCTCGAAATGAGGGTGGCCGATGATGTTGATCAATTAGGAAGACCTGTCTTTCTGAAAGTAAAAAATGTAATTGAAAATATTACCGGAGATCTTTATATAGACAAACCAAATAATAAATCCGGACTTGAAGACTATCCCAGATACCCCATTTTTGAAAGCAGGGAATTCTCTTATGTTTATTATGATGATCCCGGAATACTAAATGGTGTTTACCCAAAAGAAGATTTTTATTTTAAATTGGATTCTTTTGTCATTGACAGTTTAGACAACTTCAATAAATTCACATTGAAATTTTCAGGTGAATTTGAATCTGGAGGCATATTTCCTACTTTAAGAGAAAATTTAAGATTGATGGAAGACCGGTCGCTTGGACTTAGAAAATCAGCTCCTGGTGAAGGTTATCCTATTTATAACGGAAAAGGGACATTTTACAAAAACTTCAAACTCAATTACAAGGGGCTTCGTGGAGAAGGACGAATCGAATATCTTTCATCCACGATCCATTCCGATGATTTTATATTCCTTCCTGACTCAATGAATACCGAAGCCTATAAGTTTACCGTTGACAAAGATAAATCCTTAAAATGTCCTCCTGCTCTTTCATCTACAACAAAAATTCATTGGGAACCCTATAATGATGTATTAAATGCAGAAAATATTGATGAAGAATTTGAATTGTATAACGGAAAAGCCGTTTTGAATGGCTCCATAAGCCTTAAGCCTTCTGGATTATACGGTGATGGGGTTCTTGATATGAAAACGGCTGTCATGGAATCTGAAAAATATACATTTAATGAACAAGCATTTGATGCTGATTCTGCCGACTTTAAACTCAGGTCGCTTAGCAGCAGCAACTTCACCTTATTAACCGAAAACGTAGATGCACATATTGATTTTTACCACAGAAAAGGTACATTTAAGTCAAATGAAGATTATTCCTTGGTTCAATTCCCGGCTAACAAATATATCAGTTATCTTGATTATTTTGTCTGGCATATGGATACAAAAGAGTTTGATATGGGACTGACCAAAACGTATAAGGATGATAAACTTGCATCTTTCAAAGGCGACACTCTGGCCGGCCCCAGATACATATCTGTACATCCCGACCAGGATTCACTGAACTTTGTATCGAATGAAGCAACATATGATTACAAAGACAACCTATTAAAAGCGAAAGAAGTTGATTACATCAAAGTAGCAGATGCCAAAATATTTCCTCACGAAGAAAATGTGACGGTTGAAACCAATGCAAAAATGCAAACCCTTAAAAAAGCCGACATTTTGGCAAGCGATTCTACACAATATCATTCCTTTTATAATGCAACGGTTAATATTAAGTCACGAAAACACTATAAAGCAGAAGGTGACTTTGATTATCAGGACAAATACGGGACAAAACAAAAAATTCATTTTCAAACTATCAGTGTAGACACAGGACAGCGTTCGTATGCACAAACCACGCTTATTGAAAATGATTCCTTTATGTTAAGCCCGAAATTTCAATATCAGGGAGATATATTGCTCAGGGCCGAAGAAAAACTATTGTATTTTGACGGATCAGTTAACATCAAAACCAATTGTAATACCTATGGAACCAATAATTCATGGATATCGTTTGAGTCACTAATTGATCCGGAGCATATTGCGATTCCAATTCCAGAACAACCTACAAATATCAATAACAAAAGCATTTATTCGGGAATAATCATTTCACATGACTCAATCCATGTTTATTCCTCTTTTCTTGCCGGGCGAAAATCTTATAGTGACAGCTATATTAGCAGAGCAAACGGGTTTTTGCATTATAATGAAATGGACGACCGGTTTGAAATATCAAGAGAAGAAAAACTCTATAATCCCGATCTTCCCGGAAATTATTTAAGATTGGATCAAACCCCCTGTAAAGTTTATGGAGAAGGAGAAGTTGATTTAGGACTTGATTTATGGCAGGTAAAACTGAATTCAGTTGGTGAAGTAACACATAAATTAGACACAAACACATTAGAAATGAACCTCATGATGGGCATTGACTTTTTTATGCATAAAAATGTGATCAAAACAATGGTTCATCATATTGATAGCATATCAAATTATATGGATATCGAAAGATATTCTGAAAAATATATGTTGCGGATAGATGAATTGCTATACCAAAACGGATTAAAAGACATGAGAGCCGAAGACCTCTATGAAGATACCATTATTAATTTCCCGAAAGAACTACAAAGTACACTCCTGATTGACGATCTTACCTTAAAATGGGACCAGAAAACAAAATCATATTATTCGGTTGGCAGAATGAATTTAGTAAGTGTCGGGAATTATCCTGTCAATATTGAAGTACAGGGATACATGGAATTCAGAAGGCACCGCGATGGAGACAGATGGGACTTCTTCCTGAAAATAGATAAAGATAATTGGTACTATTTTGGATACAACAGGGCAATCCTGCAAACATGGTCATCTTATGAACCCTATGCAATGACCATTGATGCCTATAAAGTTAAAAAGCGCACCATCAGTTCGAGGAGTTTCTGGAAACGGCTGACAAGTATTTTTTCCGGTAAAAAAGACATCCGTAAATCAGAGCCAATGGAACGCACAAAAGCGCGGAACAAACCCTACAGGTATATGGTATCAACAGCAGAAAAAATGTTTTTCTTTTTGCAAAGATACCAGGATAGGACAGGGAAGAGGCTGCTGTATGAATAAATTGTTTTTTTTAATGCTCAGCTTTACTAAAACCAACCCTGAAAATATAGCTTTTTTGTTTTTTTAATGAATAGAAATGGAAAAACTCAGAATATGGTATCATTCATTCATCAGGGTATTTATTTACCATTTAGTATTCTGGTATATCGCACTGCTTTTGTATGTTTTTTTTACTGGCGAAGAGCAATTGTTTCCTAATCATCTTGCCATTATCAATGTCAATTCGGTCTTTTTAAATTCATTGTATGTTGCCCTTTTTCTAACCATTCTCTTTACGTTTCTTGACAGTTTGTTTTCCGATCGTTTATTACGCCGATCACCTGTTCGTTTTTTTGTTGTTTTACGGTCCCTTCTTTATTTTGTTGTAGTGATTTTGATTTTTGCCCTGGCTTCACATCCGTTAAACGAATTAACTGACATGCAGTGGAATGAAGTTAAAATATTGGCTCCCACTTTTAATGTTGCTTTTTTGCGTTTCCTGGTATATTTTTATTTAGCCTGTTTTTTAAATAACTTTTTCAAAGACATGGTCAAACGCATAGGCCGGGGAAATTATTCGAAATGGTTTTTTGGATTACTTAAAAAACCACGAGAAGACGAACGTATTTTTATGTTTGTTGACATGAAAGCGTCAACCACCAATGCCGAAAAACTCGGACATAAAAAATTTAGTTACCTGGTTCAGGATGTGTTTAATGATTTGGCTGTAGTTGATAATTATTATGGAGACATCTATCAATATTTAGGTGACGGGGCAATTATTTCATGGAGTTTAAAAAACGGAATTGTTGATAATAATTGTATTAAAGCATTCTTTGCATTCAATCGTGTTGTCCAGCGAAGGGGGAAATCTTATAAACGAAAATATGGTTTTGTGCCTCAATTCAAGGCCGGCATGCATGTAGGAAAGGTAATGGTACTCCAGGTAGGCACTATCCGGCGCGACATTTCATATAATGGAGATGCATTAAATACCACTGCACGTATTGAATCCATGTGCAATGAATTACGCCGTAATCTTTTAATATCAGGTGATCTGTATAAGTTATTGAAAAATAAGAAAGATTTTCAGTTCAAAAATATAAGCAGCACCCAGTTAAAAGGAAAGCGTAAAAAAACAGAGATATATGATGTGAAAGAAAAAACTAAAAGAGCTAAAAAGTAAAAGTTTTATTTTTTGGGAAGCTCATCAAATGTGACAAAACCATGCCCATATTCAATTACTCAATCAATTAATCATCACATCAACCGCTTATCTCAAATGCATATCCTACCAATCCACCTTCTCTTGTTTTATCCGGGAAGAGGACATGTTTCATTTCCCATGCATGATTTTTGTGTTTTCCTTTGGTAGTGAATTGTACAGAAGTTTTGATTGTTTTGGACAACTGCTGCTTTGCCTGAGGAATGACTTCCGTAAAAAATTGGCCGGTCAGTTCTTCTTTTCGTTTATTCAACAAAACCAACCCTTTTCCTTCAATGTCAACAATTATGCCCTTATTATCAATGGTGTAAGACATTATTGGGAGTTTTCCCGAGATGTCAGACAAAATAGTTTTATAGTTGACAAGTTGTGCTTTATTTTGTTCATTTACAGTAATATCAGACACCATATGAAAGATTCCGATTACTTCTTCTTTCTGATTAGAGAAAGGTACTTTTGAAACAGATTTCCATGAATACAGTCCGTCAGGCTTCATGTGCTTTTCTTCTGAATTCAATACAGATTGATTGGCTTTTATTAATTGGGTATCTTCTTTGTTTATTTTATCGGCCAATGGTTTATCCAAAATGTCATGATCTGTTTTTCCGGTGATTTCTTCGGGATGCTTATAACCCAATTCTTTCGCCTTGCTGGTATTTACCCGTTGGTAAACTCCTTGTGTTGTTTTGAATGAAATTTCCCCCGGGATATGATCCATTAGCACATTAAACATAATGATCTCCCACATCAGGTCTTCTTTTTGCTTATTTATTTCTTCAGTTAATTTCTTAGCCTCTATTTCTTTGTTTATCACTTCTGTCACATTTCTTGATATTCCAAACGTTCCGATGACTTCATTTTTTTCATTGTATAATGGCAATTTTGAAGTAGAAACCCAACCTACGCTTCCATCTTCAAATGTCTCTTTTTCAATAAAGTCAATCAATGGGTTTTGGGTTTTAATGATTTCCTGTTCATCATTATAAGCTTGTATTGCATGCTCTTCCGAGAAAAAGTCAAAATCAGATTTCCCTATGAGTTCTTCAGGGTTATCCATGTTAAACAGTCTGGCTAAATTTTTACTTCCGCGTAAAAATTTACTTTTACGGTCTTTAAAATAGATACTATCAGGGATATTATCCATCAATGAGTCCATGAGGAATTTTTCTTTATTCAGTTCCTGATGTGTATGTTGTAATTCTTCAAATTGGTTTTTAAGTTTTAACTCCATTTCTTTGAAATCCGTCACATCAAACTGAAATCCAAGCAAGCCTGTTTCATTCATATATGGAATGAAGAATGGCATTTTAGTGGTTCGTAAATACTTGTTTTGGTTATGAACATATTCCTGTTGCTCAAATGTTTTGGGGCCGGTTTTGATGATCTCCTGTTCCTCTTCCCATATTTTTTGTGCCAATTCTTTATTATCTGCAAAAAAGTCAAAATCGCTTTTCCCAATCAATTCTTCTGTGCTTTCTCCATGTGCATCTGCAACTGCTTTGTTTACCATCACCATTTTTCCTTTGCTGTCTTTTAAAAAGATTTTTGCTGGTATTTCGTTGATCAGATTCCTGATGGTTTCCTGGTGCTGCTGTATTTCAATTTCTTTTTTCTTCGCATCAGTTATGTCAATGCCAATATTCAATATTTTATAGGGTTCACCATTCGGAGTTAAGATGGGCGCAAATGTTTGGTTTATCCATATATCACCATTTGGTCGTGAAATGACAACAGTGCGGTTAACCAGATTTTTGGACTCAAGGTCTTCCCAAATAGTTGATATATCATCAGCAGATATGCCGATATTAAAGTCTTTAATATTTCGCTCTATCATATTATCAAGTGTTTCATCCAATACTTCTAAAAATTGTTCGTTTATATTTAATATATTTCCTTGCATGTCATATTCGCCAACCATTAAAGAGGCATTCATGGCATTCAGTATGCTTCGCATTTCTTCTTCTTTCTGAGACGATTCTTCCTGGGCTGCTTTAAGCTCTTCCATGTTTTGCCGCATTTCTTCTTCTTGTGCAGATAATTCTTCTGCCTGATACCGGGACTCTTCCAATAATTTTTTGGTGCGTTCGTTGGCCCTGATCCTGGATAAAGTTGAAGCTATATTAGCACCCACTTTTTCAATAAAAGATATGACATAATCTTCTATTTTATAAAACGATGTTAGCTCAATAACCCCAAATACATCATCATTGATTTTTAGAGGAACAATTACCAGGCTATTTGGTTTTTCTTCTCCCAGCCCCGATGAAATGTAAACATAATCATCAGGGATTTGCTCCAAATACACAGAGTTCTTTTCCAATATACATTTTCCTATCAGTCCTTCTTCATATCCAATTTTTCGTTCAAGGTGTTTTTTCCGGTTATAAGCATATGCTGATTTCAATTCAACATATTTATTGTTATCCTCATCCTCTTCAATAACAAATAATCCTCCCTGGTTGGCATTAATATATTTCACCAGATTTTGAATAATACTAAATGTAAGTTCCTGAATATTTTCCTGGTTTTGTCTTAAGATGTCGTCAAATAATGCAACTCCTTCTGTTGTCCATGTTCGTTTTTTGTCTTCTGTTTTTCGCTTTACTTCTTCTGATTTCGCATTTCTTAAATTCTCGCGCATAGATAATAATGACTCCCCAAGCACATCATTATTTCCTTGTTTTTCATAATTTGCATCCAGGTTGCCTTTCCCTATATTTTCAGCAAACTCAATAGCAGCCGAAAGGTTGCTGACCAATCCTTTGATCGTCTGTCCAATTTTCCCAATCTCATTATCTTTAGTATTGAGTTTGTATTGGCCGGCTTTCTTAATATCACCATCAGCAATAGATTTCAATGTAGATTCAATCCTTCTTAAAGGAAAAAAGATATACCTGTTAAAAGCCAAATACCATAACAGGCCAATAATTAATATACCAATGATCCCCACATATATGAACAATATATTTGTGTTTGTAAATGCATCATTAAAGCCCATTTCAGATACTCTGGCACCAACAAACCAGGGGGTCTTGTTTTCTAAAAAAGTAACAGGGGTTAAAGTATAATAATACCGTCCATTTTTATTGTAAGTATTAAAAGAAAATGATTTATTGTTGCCCAACTTGGGCAGGATATTCATGTCTGTTTGTAAAAAAGAGGTTTTATTAACAGTGTTTGTTGTGTTTCCATGAGTTTCAATAACAGTGCCTGCTTTGTCAATAATGAATAGCTCACATTTGTTTTTATAAGAAAGGTCTTGAAAAAAAGTAAATATCTTTTCTTTTGAAACATCCAATGCTAAAATTCCAGAATATCTTTTATTATATTCAAGGGGAATGCCAATTGTAATAATGTCATTAATCGTATTATAATTAAAATATAATGCTGATTTGCTGTCTGTTTTATTTTGTTCCTGAAGCAATTTTTGAAATAATTCTTGCTGGGATTTTGAAGGATCATTGAATGTATTTTGTTTTATTTCGATATTTTCCCGGGTGTTTTCCGAAAAAATAGTTTGCACATACCTGTTTTGTAATTGAAAACCTAATTGATCTGTATTCAATATAAGACAGGCACCTGTAATCCCATGATTTTGCCTGATTGATTCATGAATCATGGATTTGCAATAGTTCATATATTCATTACCTGAAACATGATCAAATGTCTTTTCGAGGCTATTCTTCAAGCAATATGCAATGTCATGATAAATAGTGAATCGTTCATTATAATTATCCGAAACACGTTTGATTAAATCCTCAGAGATCAGCTTCGTTTCATGAAAAGATTTCTTTTTATTAATGTATTGCATAATACCAATGGTAAGAACATAAAACAAACCAATGGTGATGAAGGTATAAACAATTAATTTTAAAGAAATAGGTAATTTTGATTTCATATGTTTATATTTTATTTTTCAAAGGTCATATGGAGCTCGCCATGAGTTTAATTTGTTGATTTTGTGCAACATAATCAAACCCTCAATAATCATGAGGGTGTGTGTTAAAAATTTTTGTCATGGCTCAGTTCATATGTTTATTTGTTAAAAATTCATAAAGTTTGTAAAGCGAGTACAATCTTAGGTGTTTTTTGGTTTTAGAAGTCAAAAAAGTATTCAACATACACTTCACACATATCACGCATACTTTCTGAATTCTTAATTTTGACTTCTGATTTCTTTTATAGAATCATTCTATAAAAATAGAGAAAATTAGAATAGATTCATAACACATTTGATAATAAATCTTTGATAGCTCCAAATGTATTATTCATCACAAATTCCATCCGGTCTTTTGGTACCCATCTCACATCTGTTATATTTTCCTGTTCCTGGGGAATCAGTTTATCGTTCCCCGAATATACCATATCAAACCAATGGGTTTCTTTTATTACCGGTTTCCCGTCCATGATGTACATATGGTAAGTCGTTGCCAATTTTTCAATTATTTGAGGCTTTTGAATGTTGCATTCTTCTTCCACCTCTCTTATTGCGGCATTTTCAATGCTTTCATTCAAATCAACTTTTCCTTTTGGGATGTCCCATTTCCCTTTACGTTTAATGATCAATAACTCATCTTCTTGGTTCTTAACTACACCACCGGCTGCATATATTATTTTGAATGAAGACTTTAGTTCGTTTAATAACAAATCTTTGTCATCATGCAAAACAATCATCCTTGAAATACCGGTAAGTGAATTTAAAAAATGATCTACCAATTCTTTCAACTGGCTATTGTTATTATTATAAGTATAAAAGAGAGTTTCTTGAAAACTTTTTAATGGTTGTGTTAATTTTTCAGCCAGCAAAATAATCCGATTATCAATAAAAACTTTATACATTTGCACCATGATGAATAAAAAAAATAAGATTAGTCAAAATTTACTGCAAAGTAAAGCAATTAAGTTAAATCCTGCAAATCCATTCACCTGGGCTTCCGGATGGAAATCTCCTATTTACTGCGATAACAGGATAACACTTTCATATCCTGATATCAGAAGAGAGATCAGAGATCAATTTACCCAACTGATACAAACTGAATTCAATAATGTTGAATTGATTGCAGGTGTTGCAACAGGTGCAATAGCACATGGAGTGCTTGTGGCAGAAGTTCTCAATCTTCCCTTTGTATATGTCAGAAGTACACCCAAAGGGCATGGAATGCAAAATCTTATTGAAGGTGAAGTGAAAGAAAACCAACGAACAGTCGTCATAGAAGACCTTGTCTCAACCGGGAATAGCAGCCTGAAAGCAGTAGATGCTCTTCGCCAGGCAAATTGCAATGTATTGGGGATGTGTGCAATCTTTAGTTATAATTTTGCCACAGCACAATCAAATTTTAATGAAAAAAAATGCCCCTTATTTACATTGACTGATTATAATACATTGATAAATTTAGCTGCAGATACCGGGTATATCAAAAATTCAGATATAGATATTTTAGCCAAATGGAGCCGTGCTCCTGATAAATGGGATAATAAATAAACAACGTAATTCATGAAAAAAATTGAAAGCAAAATTGGAACCATTCAACAACCTTCTGAAAAAATATTTAATTACCTTTCTGATTTTAAGAATTTTGAACATTTAATTCCGCAAGATAAAATATCCAATTGGAAAGCCGGTGAAGATCAATGTGAATTCAATGTGCCGGGTGTGGGGGAAGCAACTATGAAAATTATTGAAAAAGAACCAAATAAACTGATTAAAATTTCAGGTGATGCAAATCAGGGCGCTTATCGTTTTTATTTATGGGCTCAAATAAAGGAAGTTGAAGAATCAGTCACAAAAATGAAACTTACGATTCAGGCTGATTTAAATCCAATGTTAGAAATGATGGCAAAAAAACCTTTAAAAAATTTTGTGGATTTATTAATTGATCAAATGCAGGCTTTTTCATTTGAGAATTAAACAATCTGAAAATCAATGAAACATTCTTATTTTAATGAATATTTTGTTGAATATACAATCTAAAAAATAAAAAAAATTATATCTTTACCTTTAAAGCTTCGGGATCCCACTATTTGTAATTATGGATGAGATATTACTACTTGCTGTAGCATTTTCAGAAACCACGTTTGAAGAGATAAAACGTATCTTACAAACTGAAAAACATCATTTTCAATTAATGAATGTTACTGGTTTAGGAACTTTTAATGAGGCTATTTTCAATCATTCCCCCGATATTATATTATTAAATTCCACCAACCCTACAGTAAAACCACGGGAAGTGATCAATCAAGTAAAAGAAAAAGAAGAATACAAGGAAATTCCTATCATCCTGGCCATTGACCATAACCATGAAGATTTATTCGACGAACTTCCAAACCACGGGATCAGTGATATTATTTACCTGCCATTCAGACATAAAGAATTACCAAACCGGATCAATATATTGTTTGATAAAAAATACATGATCAACCAAATAAAAGAGGAAAATAAAAAATTAACGCAATTATCGTACGTTGCATCAAAAACATCCAATTCAATTGCTATTATTACTCCCGAAGGAAAAATTGAATGGGTTAATAATGGATTTATAGAAATGTATGAGTATTCTTTTCAGGAGTTTAAGGAAAAATTTGAAAACAAACTGTACAATCCTAAGTTGAATACTAATTTTAGAAAGGCGCTGAATAAAAGTATATACGATAAAAACAAAGTAGTATATGAAAACCACTGGTTTACAAAGTCAGGGAAAGAAAAATGGGTGCAAACGACATTAACACCTATTTTTGACAGCACTACAAAGGAAGTTTCAAAAATCATTGCCATAGAAACTGATATTACAAAACTAAAGAAGACCGAAGAACGCCTTGAAGAAAAAAACAATAACCTGTTGAAAATTACAAAACGCATTGAAACAACAAATGAAATTCTTGAAAACCAGCGAATTGAACTAGAAAATGAAAAACAACGCTCTGAAGAACTTTTGTTAAATATTCTTCCTTATGCAACTGCACAACAATTAAAACGAAAAGGATATTCTAAACTTCGCAGTTACAAACGGGTGACCGTGATGTTTGCCGATTTTCAAAGTTTTACCAAACTCTCCGAAAAACTCAGTGACCAGGAATTGATTCGTGAGCTGAGTTACTTTTTTGAACAATTTGATGAGTTGATTACACAACACCACATTGAAAAAATTAAAACAATGGGCGATTGCTATATGTGTGCAGGCGGACTGCCTTTAAGCAATAAAAGTAATCCTATAGATGTTACGTTGGCATCACTGAAAATTCAAGATTTTGTTAAAAATAGAGAAAATGAAATGACAAAAGAATCAAATGTAAGATGGCACTTACGCATCGGGCTTCACACAGGTGAATTAATAGCCGGAGTAATCGGAAAGAAAAAATTTGCCTACGACATTTGGGGAGACACGGTAAATACAGCCAGCCGCATGGAGTCTGCCAGTGAAACAGGAAAAGTCAATATTTCAGGTGACAGCTATCAATATTTAAAAGACTTTTTTGATTGTACCTACAGAGGCAAAATGGCCGTTAAATACAAAGGGCAGTTAGATATGTATTATGTCAACCGACTGAAACCTGAATATTCTAAAGACGACAAAGGAATTTATCCAAACAAGGAATTCATGAAAATTCTTTCATCATATTAAAGATTTATAATTATGAATAGCACTTTAAAAAACAATATGAAAAAACATTATGGTTGGATAACCATTGCATTAATTATATTTCTGTTCGATTCATGCGGAGTAACAAGGAAACGAAAATTCTATCCATCGCATAGCAGGGAAGAGTATATCAGAAAATATCAGGATATGGCAATAAAAGAAATGAATAGGAGCAGGGTGCCTGCCAGTATCACAATGGCACAGGCACTGCTTGAATCTGATAATGGAAACAGCACATTGGCACGAGAAGCCAATAATCATTTCGGGATTAAATGCCATGGGTGGAATGGCAAATCAGTCAGACATGATGATGATAAAAAAAGAGAATGTTTTAGAAAATATGATGATGTGTATGAATCCTATAAAGACCACTCCGATTTTTTGATGAGCGGCAAAAGATATGATTTTCTGTTTGAATTAAAACCGACAGATTATAAAGGATGGGCTAAAGGACTTAAAAAAGCAGGCTATGCTACCAAACGGGATTATGCAGAGCTGTTGATCAGGATCATTGAAGATTATGATTTGCATGAACTCGATAAGGAAAAGAAATTGACAACATTTTCTGACACAAAAGAAGAAGAGAAAGAAATTGGTGAAATATCCATAAACGAAGAAACAGAAATAAAGAAAGAAGAGAAAGATCAAACAGAAGTGGTAAAAGAAAACGAAGAACAACAACAAGCAGTAGAAAAAAAAGAACAAAAAGAAGAAGTGAAATCTCTTATGATGCCGCCTGATAAAGGAGACCCCATAGATACAAAATCAGGAAGAAATATTTATATCAACAACCGCATCAAGTTTGTCATTGTGAAAGAAGGAGACAATTTTATGAAAATTGCAGAAGATATGGAAATGATGCATTGGGAACTATACAAATACAATGAACTCGACAGGGATGCCATGTTAGAAGAAGGCCAGATTCTTTATCTACAACCCAAACGGAAAAAAGCCGAAATGGGCTATAATTTTCATGAAGTCAAAAAAGAAGAAACCATGTACACCATTTCTCAAAAATATGGCATAAAAATTGATGAGTTATATGAGAAAAACAAGATGAAAAAAGATGATGAACTGCTTTCAAAACAAAAGATATACCTTCGCTGGGACAAAGAAGAATAGTTCACCTGATGTAATCAATCCCAAAAGATAAATGAGATCCGGGACATACAAAAATGAATTGAAAACCTGGTTTTGGCTCTTTTAATTGTTTTGTGCATTCGCTCATCAAAATAAACATATAAATAAACCTAAATCTATTGCATTATGTATACCCTTATACTTTTAATTCTTTTAGGAATCGGCGTGTGGTTCATCATTTCGGGAATCAAAAAACAACGGAAAGGTTTTGTTTGGTTTGGGTCCGTATTTTTCGGCCTTACCATCCTCTTTTTTGGTTTTATGACCTTTTGGGGCGATATGCTATGGTTCAAAGAAATTGGATATCAACAACGTTTCTGGAAAGAAATGTATATCAAAGCACTCTACATTATTATCGGGGGTGTAGCCGGCGGATTGATTACTTATGTCTTCACATACAGCATACCAAAGCATCAACTTCCCATCCGCATTATTGGAATATTGGTTGCAGCCATATATGGGATTTCATGGGGGTATTCAAATTGGGACATCATTTTAAAATATGCCAATCAGGTATCCACTGGCATACAGGAACCAATATTAAACAAAGATGCCTCTTTTTATCTCTTTACCCTTCCATTGCTCGAAAGAATACATGAATTTTTGATGTTCATATTCATTGTAATCATGGCTGCGGTGGTTATTGCAGCCCAAAACAGTGCAACCGGAAAAACCGGTACACAAACAGACCATTATCAAAGCAATAAATCACTTATAGTTAGCGGGTTCATTTTTATGCTCATCCTCGCATTTGGAAAATACCTGGCACGCTTCGACCTGTTATATTCCGACTGGGGTGTTGTGAATGGCCCCGGACGCACCGACGACATTATCCGACTTCCTGCATACATTGTCAGTATTGTGATCACTGTAATCCTAGCAATCGGATTCATCATCCCTTCCACGCGGAAAAAAATGATTTCCATCGTCAGAAGATTCAACATTCAAACAAAAGACATCATTCCTTATACATTAGCTGGAGTGTTGGGAGTCATTTTTTTGCTATGGCTGGTTATTTTAAGTATTATCCCAAGCCTTTACCAGGGATTGAGGGTAGAACCCAATGAAATATCCATGGAAGCCCCTTATATTGAAAACAACATTAAACTCACCCGTTACGGATTCCAATTAAATGATATTGAAGAAAAAGAATACCCGGTAAAAAATGTATTCAATCAAAGCATCATTGATCAAAATAAAACAGTGTTCAATAACATCAGGTTGTGGGACTGGAGGGCGTTAAAAGAAGTGTACAATCAATTCCAGGAGATACGCCTGTATTATGAATTTGAAGATGTGGATATTGACCGTTACACCATCAATGGAAAAACACAACAAGTCATGGTATCGGCTAGGGAAATGGACATTACAAACCTGCCTTCAAAAAGTAAAACGTATATAAACAAACGGTTTAAATATACCCATGGATTTGGTATTACACTAACCCAGGTGAATGAATTCACTGCCAACGGCGCACCCAACCTGCTTATCAAAGACATCCCGCCCAAAAGTAAATTTCCTGAATTAAAGGTCACCCGCCCCGAAATATATTATGGTGAACTAACAAACACACCGGTGATTGTGAATTCGGAGGAAAAAGAATTTGACTACCCCAGTGGAGAAAAAAATGTTTATACCAGGTATAAAGGTACCGGTGGTGTACAGATCAAGAATTTTTGGAGGAAATTTCTTTTTGGATGGAAATACGACGGCACAAAATTCTTATTATCCGGTTACCCTACCTCTGAAAGCAGGATCATGTTTAATCGGCAGATTAAACAACGGGTTAAAAAACTCGCACCATTTTTAACATTTGATAAAGACCCATATATCGTGTTAACAAACGGAAAATTGCACTGGATTATTGATGCATACACCGTGTCAAACAAATTTCCCTACAGCGAACCATTTGTCTCGAGCGAAAATATAGAATACAAAGAAGGCGCTTCACAGCGAGGTGTGTTGAGTGATGTAGCTCCACATTTAAACGGGGTGAATTATCTCCGGAATTCGGTTAAAATAACTGTAGATGCCTACAATGGCAAAGCAAACTTTTATGTCTATGAAAAAGATGATCCCATCATAAAGGTATGGAATAATATTTTCCCCGGCTTTTTTAAAGACAAAGAAGAAATGCCTGAGGGATTAAGGGCACATATTCGCTATCCTGTTGACAAATTACTCGTACAAGGCCAGGTATATGCAAAATATCACATGACAGACCCGGAGGTGTTTTACAATCAGGAAGATTTGTGGGTAAGGGCAACAGAAAAGTATTATAACCAGATACAGCCGGTGAATCCTTATTATATTATATGGGAACGGCCTGAAGCAGACAAGTCTATTTTTACCCTTATGCAGCCCTATACACCCAAAAACCGGCAGGTTATGATTGGCTGGATTGCGGGCCTGGGGGATCCTGAAAATTACGGTAAATTTGTCGCTTATAAATTCCCCAAAGAAAAACGAATCCTCGGTCCGCAACAGGTGGAAACCAAGATAGACCAGGATCCGCATTTGTCAGGACAGTTAACCCTGTGGAACCAGCGAGGTTCCAATGTGATCAGAGGGAATGTGTTGGCGATTCCGGTTGGAAAAACCATCATATATGTAGAACCTATCTATCTCCAATCCGAAACAGCTGCATATCCCGAATTGCGATTGGTTGCAATCATGCACGGCGACAAGCTAAGCTATGCTCCTACATTTGATAAAGCACTGAATTCTCTGTTGGAAAGAACATCCAAAGATAAAATCCTTTCGCCCATAGAGAAACAGGAACAACAGGAAAAACCTGAAAAAAATGTGGACAATATCATTAAAGATGCCAACAATGCATTCAATGATTATATTAAATACATGGGCAACCAGGAATTCAATAAAGCCTCCAATGCATTGAATAACCTGAAACAATCCTTGCAACAGCTCGAAGAGGAGTATGAATAATTTTTTTGCACTCGTGCCTTTGTGGCATTATTGTAGGTACTACCCTTATTTTAGTGGTTAAATATTTTTCGCAATTCATATCGTTAAATCACACGAAATCGCTAATTTAGCGTTCAAAAATATTAAACATAAAAATATTATTCCATGAAAACCAAAGCAGTAAGATTGTACGGGAAAAATGATTTACGACTTGAAGAATTCGAGCTACCGGACATCAAAGATAATGAAATACTTGCACGAGTTGTATCCGACAGCCTGTGCATGTCATCATACAAAGCTGCATCACAGGGAGCCGAACACAAAAGAGTCCCCAACAATGTTGCAGAACATCCCACCATCATTGGCCATGAATTTTGCGGTGAGATTATTGAGGTCGGATCAAAATGGCAGCAACAATTCAAAAAAGGGCAAAAATTTTCCATCCAGCCTGCCCTCAATTACAAAGGCACACTCGATGCACCAGGCTATTCATTTCAATATATAGGCGGAGATGCCACGTATGTCATTATCCCGAATGAAGTGATGGAGATGGATTGCCTCCTTAATTACGACGGCGAAGGGTATTTTATGGCTTCATTGTCTGAACCCATGTCATGTATTATTGGTGCTCTGCATGCAAATTATCACACACAGGCCGGGTCTTATGAACATAATATGGACATCAAAGAAGGAGGCAACATGGCTGTCTTAGCCGGTGTAGGCCCCATGGGACTTGGTGTCATAGATTACGCCATACACAGGGTTCGTAAACCCTCGAAAATCGTGGTAACAGACATTGACAACAACCGCCTGGCCCGTGCCGAAAGCCTTTACACAAAAGAAGAAGCTGCCAAACATGGCATTGAACTGATATATGTAAACACCAAAGAACAAAGCAATCCTGTTGAATACCTTTTATCATTGAATGATGGCAAAGGCTATGACGATGTATTTGTATTTGCTCCGGTACGCCAGGTCATTGAACAAGGCGATGCCATACTTGGTCGCGATGGATGTTTAAACTTCTTTGCCGGCCCTTCTGATGCACAGTTTAAAGCTGAATTCAACTTTTATAATGTTCACTATGCTTCCACACACATTGTGGGCACCTCCGGAGGCAATACCGACGATATGAAAGAAGCACTGGAGCTTATGGCCAAAGGATTGATTAACCCGGCAGCCATGATCACACATATTGGGGGGATGGATTGTGTTATAGACACCACTATGAACCTGCCAAAAATTCCGGGTGGCAAAAAGCTCATTTACACCAACATCAAACTGGAACTCACTGCCATTGAAGATTTCAAAGAAAAAGGTAAAACAAATCCTTTATTCAATGAATTGGATAAAATCGTAGAACGCCACAACGGATTATGGTCTGTTGAAGCAGAAAAGCACCTTTTGGAACATGCAGAAGAAATATAGCAGGTAGTAGCTGTAGGCAGAGGGTAGAAGACAGCAAGAAACTCTTTTCTATCCTTCTAACTTCTAACTTCTAACTTCTGCGGCAAAAAAAATCAACGTAACACATGGAACAAAACATAGCTTTAATCACAGGTGGTAGTCGTGGCATTGGCAAAGCCATAGCTTTACAGTTGGCCAAACAAAACATCAATGTTGCCATTTGCGGAAGAAACAAAGAAAAACTGGAAAAAGCAGCACAAGAAATTGCAGCAACAGGTGTTCGGACGCTCATTATTCAGGCTGATCTAAAAGATGAACAATCATACAAAACCATTGTAGACAAGGCCATCCAAGAATTTGGAAAGCTCAATTATGTCATCAACAATGCCGGATACGCCACCTCACAACTCGTAGAAGAAACACCATCGGCTATCTGGGAAGATACAATGGCCATCAATGCAAAAGCTCCCTTTTTTATTTGCAAACATGCAATTCCTTACTTAAAAAAAGAAACAGAAGCAGCCATTGTTAATATTTCTTCTGTTGTTGGGCATAAAGGATATGAAGGACAAGCAGCGTATACGGCTTCAAAACATGCGTTGAACGGATTTACCAAAGCATTGTCAAAAGAAGTCAAAGAATATGGAATACGTGTACATTTGGTTGAACCAGGAGGCGTGAATACAGACATGGTAAAAGAAATGCGGCCCGACTTGGATACTTCCATTCTTATGAATCCGGATGAAATTGCCGGGATTGTCTCATTCCTGATCAATATGCGAGGGAATGCAAGAATAGACAGTATTCAGGTAAGGCGGAGTTCATCTACACCGTATCAGTAGCATTATTTTGTTTAAATGGGTATAAGGAATATAAATAGAATAGGGAATTTTATCCCTCATACATCCGGAACCCCTGAAGCCTCCTTAATTTTGAAAAATTAAATTCCGTTTTTATCATTTTATATTTACTTTTACAGGGTAAATATTCCTAATACAATATGAATTCAACTTCCCTTTATGACAAATAAATCCCAAAATGAGAAATTAGTTCCTGTAGTAGGTATCGGTGCATCTTCAGGAGGACTTAAAACCCTTCAGTCTTTTTTTTCTCATGTACCCGAAAATAGTGGCATGGCATATGTTGTGGTTATGCATCTTTCGCCTGATCATAAAAGTATATTGGCTGAACTAATACAACCCAATATAAAAATCCCGGTAATGCAGGTCAATAAGACAATTGAATTAAAACCCAACCATGTTTATGTGATCCCGCCCAATGCCCATCTGGATGCTATTGACTCTCATTTACGCTTGTCAAAGCTCAAAAACAACCGGTTTAAAGAGGGGCCTATAGACCACTTTTTCAGGACTTTGGCCAAAACTCACGATGGAGATGCCATTGGTATTATTTTAAGTGGCGCAGGGTTCGACGGAACATTGGGGGTGAAAGAAATAAAAGAAAAGGGCGGTTTAACTATAGTGCAAGACCCCCAAGATGCTGAATTCGACAGCATGCCGCAAAGTGCCATATCTACAGGTTTAGTGGATATAATACTCCCTGTTAAAGAAATGCCCTCCTATTTTATTAAATTTTTTTCAACAAAACCCAAACTCAAACTACTAGACCCCGAAGCAAAAAAAGATAATTCCGAACAACAAATTATACAAAAAATATTTTCGCAGGTTCATGCCCGTACTGGCAGGGATTTTAGCCGCTATAAGACATCCACATTATTACGCCGTTTACAAAGAAGGATGCAGATTCATCAGATCACAATTTTATCTGATTATCTTGAACTCCTGCAGAAGAATCCAGAAGAAGTGCAAACCCTCTCTGACGATTTTTTAATAAATGTCACTAATTTTTTTAGGGATACGGAAGCATATCATTACCTTGAAAATATTATCATACCACGAATAGTAAAAAATAAAGATACTAACGAACAACTCCGTGTATGGTCTTCAGGGTGTGCAACGGGTGAAGAAGCTTATTCATTGGCTATGATTTTATATGAAGCCATAAGCAAAATGGATAATCCGCCTTCTATTCAAATATTTGCTTCTGATCTGCATGAAAAATCATTAGCAAAAGCCAGAGAAGGATTTTATCCGGGAGATATAAAAGCCGATGTAAGCGAAGAACGATTGAATCGTTTCTTTATTAAAGAAGATAGCGGATACCGCATACAAAAAGAACTAAGGGAACTGGTAATTTTTACTTCTCATAATTTGATGGGAGACCCTCCTTTTTCGAAGCTTGATTTATTGGTTTGCAGAAACGTATTAATTTATTTAAAAAAAGATATTCAGCAAGAAGTCATTGAGTTGTTTCATTACGCTTTGCTCCCTCAGGCTTATCTTATGCTCGGATTATCCGAACAATTGGATAATCCGGATTTCTTCAACACAATTAGTAAAGAATTTTCTTTCTTTTCAAAACGAAATGTCCCTGCTCCTGAGCCACGATTACCAGTTTTTCCTAAGGCAAAAATAGATTATAATCCACCGCCTCGTCCGCAAACCAATGAGAGAGATATTTCCGTTGGCTCTATACATTATAAAATGATAGAAAAGTATGGGCCTCCAAGCTTGCTTCTCAGCAATAATTATCATATACTTCATGTATCAGGAACTGCCGGGGAATACCTGCAGGTTAGTGGTGGGGAATTCACAAAAGATGTATTTAAACTCATAAAAAAAGAACTTCAGTTTGAATTCAGGTCTACGCTATATTCTGCCAAAGAAAATCAAGATTTCGCAGAATCGAAACCAACTAAAATCGAGATAAATGGAAAAATAAAACAGGTTGTCTTTACAGCTAAGTACATAAAAGAAGAACAACTTATTCTTGTTATATTCAAAGATTTTATTAAATCCGCCCCCCTTACAGAAAAAACAAAGCATGGAAAAGAACATATACAACCGAAATTGGTCGCTCAGCTGGAAAAAGAGTTGGATGAAACCCGGAAACGTTTGCAGGCTGTTGTCGAAGAATATGAGACAAGCCAGGAAGAAATGAAGGCTTCCAACGAAGAACTGCATTCGGCCAATGAAGAATTACGCTCTGCCATGGAAGAACTGGAAACAAGCAAAGAAGAATTGCAATCAATGAACGAAGAGCTTATTACACTCAATCAGGAGAATAAACATAAGGTAGAAGAGCTTGCACAACTTTCCGATGATCTGCAAAATTTACTTTATGCCACAGATATAGCAACTCTTTTTCTTGACCGGGATATGCATATACTTCGGTTTACTCCAAAGCTGGGGCAAATATTCAATATCAGACCTGCCGATAAGGGACGGCAAATAACCGATATTACAAATCATTTAGGATATGATACCCTTACAAACGATGCCCAAAAAGTATTAAAATACCTTCACCCCATAGAAAAAGAAGCAAAAGATAAAAAGGGAAACACTTATCTTGCACGTGTTTTGCCTTATCAGAGTTCAGAAGACAAAATAGAAGGCGTGGTAATTACCTTTGTTGATATTTCAGTGCAAAAAAAATCTGAATTTGCGTTAAAAGAATCAAAAGAATTTGCTGAAAGAATTGTTGATACATTGCATGAACCATTGGTGATTTTATATCCTAACCTAACGGTTAAATCGGCTAACCAGGCGTTTTATAATCAATTTCATGTAAAAAAAGAAGAAACAATTGACAGAAAAATCTATAATTTAGGCAATGGACAATGGGACATCACGGCGTTAAGGGAATTATTATCAAAAGTTTTAACTGAAAACAGTATATTCAATGATTATGAAGTAGAACATGAATTTGAACATATTGGAAAAAAGATAATATTGTTAAATGCCAGAAGGTTAGAAAGCCTGGAGTTGATCTTACTAGGCATCCGCGACATCACACAAAAAAAACAACACGAAATTGAACTCAAAAGATCCAAACAACAAATAGCCACAGCGCTTGAAAAAGAACAAGAAATAACCGCGTTACGGTCACAATTTATTTCTACTGTTGCCCATGAATTCCGAACGCCTCTGGCGAGTATTCATTCAAACATCCAACTATTACACAGGTATGATGATAAATGGGATAAATCTCAAAAAGAAAAAAATTTCAACCGTATTTATGATGCAATTAAAACACTATCCTTATTATTGGATAATGTAGCTATATTAGAAAAAGACCAGCATGGAAAAATAGAGCTTAAGTCTGAGCCTGTTAATTTCCGTCGTTTTATAAATGCATTGGTAGAAGAAACCAACGAAGCATATTCAAAAAAACTTTCTATAATCATAGAAAACAACTTCCCTGATAAAAAAATATCAATTGATAAGATACTTTTTCGGAATATTTTCATTAATCTGTTTACAAATGCATTAAAATATTCATCTGTTGACTCTTCATATCCGGAAATACACATTTCAGATAAAAAGGATACTAAGCATATTCATTGTGTTGTCAGGGATTATGGTATGGGCATTAAACAAGATGAATTGAAAAATATTTATGAACCGTTTTATAGAGGGTCGAATGTAGGGATGATCAAAGGAACAGGCCTTGGAATTTCCATAGTCAAAAAAAGTATTGAATTACTCAAAGGAACGCTTGATATTCAAAGTAAAGAAGGTGAAGGTACAACAATTACTACAGAAATTCCTTATAAATAGTGACTTTTCAAATTTAAAGTACTGTATACTTATTTTATTTTTCTTTTAACATCTTTTCCAGAGCAAACATATCATCTCTAAGTGCAGCAGCTTTAATAAAATCCAGTTTTTTAGCTGCTTTTTCCATATCTTTTTTAGTCTTTTTAAGTGTTGCTAATAATTTTTCTTTGCTCATGTATTGCACTACAGGGTCAGCAGCAATGGATATTTCACCGGGGCCGCCATATATTTTACCTCCGGGTTTTTGTTTGGAATAGTTTTGTAAACGTTGTTGCATGATGTTTCCGGTGGCTTTTTCTATTTGCTTTGGTGTAATATTGTGTGCTTCATTATAAGCAAGTTGCTTCTCCCTGCGTCGTTGTGTCTCATTGATGGTTTTTTGCATTGATCTGGTGATTTTATCAGCATACATAATCACTTTACCATTGAGATGCCTTGCTGCCCTGCCGGAAATTTGCGTCAGCGATGTCTCTGATCGAAGGAACCCTTCTTTGTCAGCATCCAAGATAGCAACCAGGGAGACTTCGGGAAGATCGAGCCCCTCTCTTAACAGATTGACCCCAATAAGCACATCAAATGCTCCGTTGCGCAAATTATCAATGATCTCAACCCGTTCCAGCGTATCAATATCAGAATGAATGTAGCGGCACTTAATGTCAAACCCCGATAAGTAATTGGTAAGCTCTTCAGCCATCCGCTTGGTCAGTGTAGTTACAAGGATACGTTCATTATTGGTAACTCTTTTGTTGATTTCACTCAAAAGTTCGTCAATTTGGTTCAGTGTTGGCCTTACTTCAATAACAGGGTCTAATAATCCGGTTGGCCGGATGACCTGCTCAATGATTTCACCATGTGTTTTTTCAAGCTCAAAAATGCCGGGTGTAGCACTCACAAAAATGGTCTGGTTTACCAAATGCTCAAATTCTTCAAACGTTAATGGCCGGTTGTCTAATGCAGCAGGCAGCCTGAAGCCGTATTCCACAAGGTTTTTTTTCCTTGAATAATCACCTCCATACATGGCTCTGATCTGTGGAATCGTGACATGACTTTCATCTATAACCATAATATAATCATCGGGAAAATAATCGAGCAGACAAAAAGGACGATCCCCTGGCTTCCTGCCATCAAAGTATCTTGAGTAATTTTCAATACCCGGACAATACCCCAGTTCACGGATCATCTCAAGGTCATGCAATACTCTTTCTTCCAGTAGCTTGGCCTCTTGTCTCTTGCCAATATCATAAAAGTGCTCCTTTTGTGTTTCAAGGTCATATTTAATTTGTTCTGTGGCCAATGTGATCCTGTCTTTATTGGCCACAAAAATATTGGCCGGATAAATCAGAATTTGATCCAATGTTTCAATTACTTCACCGGTTTCAGGATCAAAAGACTGGACGGATTCAACCTCTTCGTCCCAGAATGAAATCCTGTAAGCAATATCAGTATAAGCCAGATGTACATCAATGGTATCCCCTTTTACACGAAAAGTACCCCTGCTAAATTCAAGGTCATTTCTTGAATACATAGCTGCAACCAGGTCAAGCAAAAAAGCATTGCGGTCCGTTACATCCCCTTTTTCTACTTTTATGCTGTTATTATAAAAATCATCAGGGTTTCCTAAGCCAAATAAGCAGGAAACCGATGAAACCACAATCACATCTTTTCTACCCGACAGCAGAGAGGAAGTGGTGCTTAGCCTGAGTTTTTCTATCTCATCATTAATAGATAGGTCCTTTTCAATATAGGTATCTGTAACCGGAAGATAAGCCTCCGGTTGATAATAATCATAATACGAAACAAAATATTCAACAGCATTTTCAGGGAAAAACTGATTGAATTCACTAAAAAGCTGTGCCGCCAGTGTTTTATTATGGCTTAACACCAGGATGGGGCGCTGAATGTTTTGAATGACATTTGCTATGGTAAATGTCTTCCCGGAACCTGTTACGCCTAAAAGCATTTGGAATTGCTCTCTGTTACGAATACCCTCTGAAAGCGATTGAATGGCCTGGGGTTGATCTCCTGTTGGAAGATATGCAGAAGTGATTTTATAATCCATAATTAATTTACTTGATTATCAATATTTAATATAAAAATCACTGGTTAAAAAAGTGATTTACATCAATATTCATAATTTTTTTATTAATATTGATAACTCAAAAATTTTTATTTCGTAATAGTGTATACAGATGTAAATTATTGATGATGAAAGTGACATGATATATGTTTACCTTATATTATGGTGTATTTCAACAATCAATTTGAATTGAAAGAGAAAAAAAACCTTTTACATATTCAAATGCCAAACAAAGAAAACGAAAAACTATTAAAACGTATTGCTAAACTTGTTAAACAAAATCAGGAGCTTGAAAATCAGGTCAAAGAACTCTCCAGAAAATATGATGATTTGTTGCATAAAAATGAATACCACGAGCAGTTGATAGAACAGCATGGTTTACAGAAAAATAAGATTGATGCAAAGAAGCGTAAAAATCATTTTCGGTTTGACATGGCCACTGTATTGTTTATCAGAATAAATGGTTTTTCAAAAGTATCTCAGAATAAAGATTCAGCTGCTATCATGGATGAATTGGACAGGATATTCATCCATTTTAATGCCATTACCAAAAAATACAATATTCAAAAGATTAAAACAATTGGTGATTCATATATGGCTGCTGGCGGGATTCCACAAAAAAATATTACAAATCCGGTAGAAGTGGTTATGGCTGCCCTGGAAATGTCCGAAGTCATAAAAAACGCTGATAATAGCAAGATAGACAAGATATGGGAAGTTGCATTTGGGATGCATACCGGGCCAGTAACTGCCGATGTTACTGGAAAAAGGAAAAAATCATACGATATCAAAGGAGATACAGTGAATATTGCAACACGTGTAGAATCTTCAAGTATTCCTGGAAAAGTTATTATTTCTGTTATGACCTATGAATTGATCAAAGAGTTTTTTGAATGCGATATTTATGGTAAAATACCTGTAAAATATAAAGGCGACCTGGAGTTGTACGAGGTAAAAGGACTCAAACCCGAATTCAGGGTAAACAATTCCAAAATAGCGCCCAATAATTTTTTTAATACACGGTTTCTTCTTATTCAATTCACAGACATTCAGGAGCTTATGCTTGAAAAGTTAGAGGCTGAACTACCGGGGTATTTGTATTACCATGGCGTAAAGCATACGGTAGATGTTGTCACACAGGTAGAACTTATCGGATGGGGAGAGGGAGTGAGCGAAGAAGATATTCTACTGCTCAAAACAGCTGCATTATTTCATGATTCAGGACATATTATCAGTTATGATAATCATGAATATTATAGTGTGGAACTGGCCAGGAAATACCTTCCACAATACAATTATACCCGGGAACAGATAGATAAGATCAGTGATTTGATCATGGCCACAAAACTTCCACCGGATCCTAAAAATATTTATGAAGCCATTATGTGTGATGCAGACCTTGATTATTTGGGCAGAAGTGATTTTATTGCTGTTTCCAATACATTATATATGGAACTCAAAGAACAAAATAAAATTACTTCATTGATCGAATGGGATAAAATGCAGCTTAAATTTATCTCACAGCATCAATATTACACCGAAACAGCTAAAAGCCTTCGGGAAGTAAACAAACAAAAGCAAATCGAGCGGATCAAAAAGGTTATTGAAGAAGAGATTTCTTGTTAGTGTCGCTCATTAATGTGGTTATTTAGAATAGCGCCATTAGTGTTTGGGCTTGATTACTATGAATCTCAGCTTTGAGCTTGTGGTTTGTGTCTTCTCAAAAAAAGCGCTTAATATGACGTTCATATATATTTTCTGTAACCTGCTCATTTACAATGTCTTTGTTTTCTTTTAAAACAGCTATATAATCGTCACTGTATTCAGCCGCAATCTTATATCCAATATGAAGCAATTGCCGCATATTGGGGTTAAAATCTTTATGATCAGGGATATGGCGAATAGCATCGGCAAATTGTTTTCCTGTCCATTTTTTTACAGTCTCTGCCGATGGTAAATCATCCCTGTTTATTTCTATTACATTTGCATAAGGTTCACTTAATTCATCAATACGACGTAACGCATGGCCATATATTTTTTGAATGAGTTCAAATGCTTTACCACCCGCAAGCGATAAACCGATTACTTCTTCTAACCATGTTGTGCCTGCAGTTTTAATATGTATTCCTTTGTTGTATTTCTTTAAAAGCCTCCCAATGATAGGGTAAAGGCTGAATTTATCACTTCCTGAATGGATACTTAATTTAAGATTTTTGGGCAATCCGAATTCTTTTACTGCATATTCTGTAACCAGAAGGTCTTCTTCAAATTCTTTTGTGAATTGATCAATATCGCCAGAATAATCAATGCCTTTATTAAAGCGGCCAGTGAATTTTGGAGCAATGGTTTGTACCGGAATGTTTTCATCTGCAAGTGCTTTTAAAATAAACAACATTTCAACCGGTCTTTGAGGCTCGTCAACTTCATCCATCGAAATTTCTGTAATAAAATTGCCTTTTCCTTTTTTGCTTTCTATAAATCGGTATATTTCTCCTGCTTCTTTAATTGCATGAATAAACTTTTTTCCGATTTCTTTGATCCTGTCTGATGAAATGCCAAATTGTGTTTCAATATGAGGAATCTTTATTTTTCCAACTAGATGTTTGTTTTTTTCATAAAATTCATTGATTTCTTGTTTGGTTGCTTCTTCTCCGATTTTTTCAGCCACATCAATGGTGAAAAAATTAGATGTTTCAATGTATTTTTCTACATTATTTATGTTAATGTGATCCGCATCAATAAAATAAGGTTTTTTCCATTGGAGTTGGCTAACAGCTTCCTCAGCTTCATTTTTCGTGTCAATTTGCTTCGAGTGAATAATCTCATGTTCCCTGTTTGATTTGTTCCATACCGGCACAAACTCATATCCGTCATTATTCGCTTTGACAAGTGCTTTCAATTGGGCAATGCCTTGCTGTCCGAATCTGTCACCTATACCAAATGTGTACTTGGGTAATTCCATGGTAATATGTTTTAATGGTTAATTTTTGTTAAATTAAAATTTCACGAATTTACACATTTCTTTTTTTTCCGATGTACAAAATCATTAAATTTGGGTACTTATTTTTTCTTTTTATTTGAAGTAAATCTATATTGCTTTGATTTTAAGTGACCTATTTTAATCATTAAATTTTATTTATTATGGCCAAATTAACATTTCAGGATTTAGAAAATAAAGTATGTGTTATTACCGGAGGGGGAGGAGTAATTGGAACTTCCATAGCCAAAGGGCTTGCTGCATCAGGTGTAAAAACTGCCATACTTGATTTGAATTATGAAAACGCTGAATTAATTGCAAACGAAATCACCGATAAGTATAATATTCCTTCAATAGGTGTTAAAGCAAATGTTTTGGATAAAAAATCGTTACAGGAAGCATATGAATATATTACAGAAGAATTTGGCCGGATTGACATGTTAATTAATGGTGCAGGAGGAAATTCCCCCAAAGCTACAACAACAATTGAGGAATTATCAAACGAAAATATACAAGAAATAGAAAACAGTTTTTATGGACTCGAAATGGAAGGGTTTCAAAAAGTGTTTGACCTTAATTTTATGGGAACCCTCCTGCCAACAATGGTTTTTACAAAAGAGATGGCCACAAAAGGTAAAGGGGTTGTGCTCAATATTTCTTCAATGAATTCATACAGGCCATTGACGAAAATACCTGCATATTCCGCAGCAAAAGCGTCCATCAATAATTTCACTCAATGGCTTTCTGTCCATTTGGCAAAAACGGGGATTCGTGTAAATGCCATTGCACCAGGTTTTTTTCTTACAAACCAAAATAGGTTTTTATTGGTAGATGAAAAGACAAACGAATTGACTGACCGGGGCCGTAAAATCATTAACAGCACTCCAATGGATAAATTTGGAGAACCCGAAGACCTACAGGGTACTGTTTTATATCTTTTGTCAGATGTATCTGCTTTTGTTACAGGTGTCATCATTCCGGTAGACGGCGGTTTCAATGCTTATAGCGGAGTATAGATATTATTTTTCAGGATGGTTCGTTTATTCAGTAAATTTTAATTATTATGCTATATTACCAACGTGGTTCAGAAACAGATATCATCAGTTCAGAAGATTTAAAAAAAGGATTGTTTGAAGCCTTAAAACAGATTAAGGAAGCGGATAAAGTCATGGCTATTCCTCCTGATTTTACCCGCTTTCATTCACACGCCGGCGAATTGACAAGGTATGCATGGGAATTCTATCAGGATAAATTAACAGATATACTCCCTGCTTTAGGAACCCACTCGGCCATGCCGGAAAACCAGATATTGGAAATGTTCGGTGATATTCCTTTTGAGCTTTTTAAAGTCCATAATTGGAGGGAAGATATTGTGACACTTGGTGAAGTGCCTGCTGAATATGTAGCCAGGGTATCAGAAGGGAAGGTGAATTATTCATGGCCTGCGCAGGTGAATAAAAGACTGACAGAAGATTACAGCCTTATTTTATCCATTGGTCAGGTTGTTCCTCACGAGGTTGTAGGGATGGCAAATTTCAATAAAAACATTTTTGTCGGGACTGGTGGCAGAGAAGGCATCAATAAAAGTCATTTTCTCGGTGCCGCTTATGGCATGGAACGGATGATGGGAAGAGCAGATACACCCGTACGAAAAGTATTGAATTATGCTTCGGAACATTTTGCGAAACACATGCCCATTGTTTATGTACTCACCGTTGTAGGACGCGATGAACATGGAAAGATGAAGGTTCGCGGCTTGTATATCGGCGATGATATGGAATGCTTTGAAAAAGCATCCGAGCTTTCGTTAAAGGTGAATTTTGAAATGCTGGAATCACCCCCTAAAAAAATGGTCGTTTTCCTTGACCCCTCTGAATACAAAAGTACATGGCTGGGCAACAAGTCAATTTACAGAACACGAATGGCCATAGATGACCAGGGTGAATTGATCATTTTGGCTCCCGGCCTTAAAGAATTTGGTGAAGATGCTGAAATTGATAAACTGATCAGGAAATATGGATATATTGGAACAGAAAAGGTTCTTGAATTAACAGAACAAAATGCTGATTTACAGCAGAACCTAAGTGCTGCAGCACATCTTATTCACGGTTCATCAGAAGGAAGATTTAAAATAACATATTGCCCCGGGCATTTAACACGTGACGAAATAGAGAATGTTAACTTTGAATATGCAGATATAAATGAGATGTTAAAAAAATATGATCCTGAGACGCTTAAAGAAGGATATAATACAGTAAATGGAGAAGAAATTTATTTTATTTCCAATCCGGGAACTGGTTTGTGGGCTTATAAAGAACGGTTTGATAATTAATTATTAATTGTTAAGGCTCTATTCTAAATAGTGTTTGTCTATAAACTAAATAACGTTTGAATTACTCTGTAAATGTTAAAACCCCCAACCATTTATTTAACTTACACCTTCTTTTAAAAAAAACTTTATGAACTTAACAGACTAAACATAAGAATGGAAACTATACGATGGGGAATCATTGGATGTGGAGATGTTACTGAAGTAAAAAGCGGCCCGGCCTTGCAAAATTGTAAAGGTTCAGAACTGGTTGCTGTAATGCGAAGAACCACAGAAAAAGCAAAAGATTTTGCCAGTCGGCATCAGGTGCCCAAATGGTATGATGATGCTCAACTATTGATTCATGATCAAGATGTTAATGCAGTATATATTGCTACACCTCCGGATACTCATGCACATTATACAATTCAGGCGTTGAATGCAGGGAAACCTGTTTATGTTGAAAAGCCAATGGCAAGGTATCATGATGAATGTATTGAAATGATCAACACAGCCAAAAAGAACAATCTGCCATTATATGTAGCGTATTATAGAAGAATGTTGCCCAATTTTTTAAAAGTCAAACAACTTGTTGATAACAATGCCATTGGGGATATTCGTTCTGTAAACATCCGGCTGACATTAACACCAAGAAAGGGTGATAATCAAAAAGATAACCTTCCCTGGCGCGTTTTGCCGGAAATATCGGGAGGCGGACATTTTGTAGACCTCGCTCCGCATCAATTGGATATTCTTGATTACATATTAGGCCCTGTTACAAAAGCCTGTGGAATGGCATCCAATCAGGCCGGAATGTATCCTGCCGAAGATATTGTGTGTGCTGCTTTTACCTTTCAAAATGGTGCATTAGGAGCAGGGGAGTGGTGTTTTACAGTTGACAAAAATGCTGAAGAAGATATTATGGAAATAAAAGGAGCTAAGGGAAAAATAACCTTTTCATGCTTTGAACATGCAAATGTCTATTTACATTCAACCCAACAAGATGAAGCGTTTTATTTTGAAAAACCATTGCATTCACAGCATAATTTAATTCAAACGGTAGTAGATGACTTATTAGGAAAAGGGAAATGTCCTTCAGATGGAGAAACTGGCGCACGGACAACCCGGGTGATTGATCAAATATTAAAAGATATACGGAACAATTGAATAAAATAAATAGAGTAAAAATGCATTGAAATAAGTGAATTGTCATTGCGATTTTTTTATATCTTTGGGTGTTTTTACATCTCCTTTGAATTAACGAATGCTTAAGAAAGGTTTTCTAAAGAAGCATTAAGTATGAATAATTTTAAAAATATAAACGAGTGAAAATAGTAGCAGATGATAAAATACCCTATTTGAAAGGAGTTTTAGAGCCTTATGCAGAGGTGGTTTATCTTCCGGGCGAACGAATTGGGAAAGAAGAGGTAAAAGATGCTGATGCATTGATAATTCGTACCCGGACTAAATGTGATGCCGCTTTATTAAAAGATTCAAATGTGAAATTTATTGCTACAGCAACCATAGGATTTGATCATATAGACACGAAATTTTGCCGTAAAAAAAAGATTCAATGGACCAATGCACCCGGTTGCAATTCTTCTTCTGTTCAACAGTATATAGCAGCTGCAATATTATATATTGCAATGAATTATAATATTCCATTGAAAGACAGGACTCTTGGCATTATCGGGGTTGGGAATGTTGGAAGTAAAGTGCAAAAACTGGCTAAAATATTGAGGATGAATATATTATTAAATGATCCCCCGCGAGCAAGAGTAGAAAAAAATACTCAATTTTTACCCTTCGATAAAGTCATTAAGGAATCTGATATCCTCACATTGCATGTCCCTCTAAAAAAGACTTGCAGGGACAATACCATGTACATGATCAATGCCAAAACATTCAAAAAAATGAAAACTGAAGCATTTATCATCAATACCTCCCGTGGAGCAGTAGTGAATAATGATGACTTGAAAGGTGCATTGATGAATGGTAGTATTGCAGGAGCAATTATAGATGTATGGGAAAATGAACCATTTATTGACAAAGAACTACTGAATCTGGTTGATCTCGGAACTCCGCACATTGCAGGATATTCAAGAGATGGCAAAGCCAATGGGACAGCCATGAGTGTTCGTGCTATAAGCCGTTTTTTCAACCTTGGTATTGATGACTGGTATCCTGAAAATATTGAAACCCCTAAAAATAAAAAAATCAGCATTGATTGCAGTAAAAAAGGATTCAAACATATCCTGTACAAAGCAGTTTCATCAACTTATGATATTGAACAGGATAGTAAAAAATTATTTAAAAATATCCATCATTTTGAATATCAAAGAGGAAATTATCCTGTCAGAAGAGAGTTTCCTGCTTATGCTGTAGAACTAAAGAATGATGACGGGTATTATGCTAAGGTTTTTGAAGACCTTGGATTTAAAGTTTCTTAACAAATAATATCTAATTATATTTTTTTAATTATTTAAAATTTTAAGTTTTTATGGCACAAAAAGCGAATATTGGTCTTGTAGGACTTGCTGTAATGGGTGAAAACCTTGTTCTTAATATGGAAAGCAATGGATTCAGTGTTGCTGTTTATAATCGTACGGTAGAAAAAGTAGACCGGTTTGTTGAAGGCAGAGCGAAAGGTAAAAATATAATTGCAACCCGCTCAGTTCAAGAATTGGTTAATGCTCTTGAGAAACCCCGAAAAATCATGGTCATGGTTAAAGCAGGAAAACCTGTAGATGCTTTTATTGATCAGGTGATCCCCTATCTTGAAGAAGGTGATATCATTATAGACGGCGGAAACTCAAATTATCTTGATACCATACGCAGAACGGAATATGTGGAAAGTAAGGGACTCAGATACATTGGAACAGGTGTATCTGGAGGAGAAGAAGGCGCACTCAACGGCCCTTCTATTATGCCGGGAGGTACCTCCGAAGCATGGGAACATGTAAAGCCTATTTTCCAAAGCATTGCTGCTAAAGTAGAAGATGGAAGCCCTTGTTGTGAATGGGTTGGTGAAAACGGGGCAGGACATTTTGTAAAAATGGTGCATAATGGTATTGAATATGGAGATATGCAATTGATATGCGAAGCCTATCAAATCATGAAAGATGTGTTAGGAATGAATAATCAGGAAATGCATGACGTATTCAAAGAATGGAATGAAGGAGAACTTGACAGCTATTTAATAGAGATTACAAGAGATATATTGGCTTATAAAGATGAAAATGGCGATTATGTGGTAGATAAAATCCTTGATACAGCCGGCCAGAAAGGAACCGGAAAATGGACAGCCATTTCTGCAATGGAACAGGGCATCCCTTTAACACTCATTGGTGAAGCCGTTTTTGCCCGTTTCTTATCTGCACTTAAAGATGAAAGATTAGAAGCATCAAAGCACTTATCAGGACCTTCTATTGAATTCAAAGGCGATAAAAAACAATTTATTGAAGACCTTCGGAAAGCTCTTTATGCTTCTAAAATTATTTCTTATACACAAGGATACTCTCTAATGAAAGCAGCCGCAAAAAGTTATAGATGGAAATTGAATTATGGCGGCATTGCTTTGATGTGGAGAGGTGGATGCATTATCCGTTCAATATTTTTAAGCAAAATTAAAGATGCATATGATAGCAATCCTGATCTGGATAACCTGCTGTTAGACCCATTCTTTAATGAAAAAGTGATGAACAATCAGGCGGGTTGGAGAAATGTAATTGCAACAGCTATTTCAAATGGTATCCCCGTGCCGGCATTAAGCGCTGCATTGTCCTATTTTGACGGATATCGCTCAGGAAGACTTCCTGCTAATTTATTACAGGCTCAGCGCGATTACTTTGGTGCCCATACATACGAACGCATTGATAAAGAAAGAGGAGAATTTTTCCATACCAACTGGACAGGTAAAGGCGGTTCAACAGCTGCTTCTACTTACAATGCTTAATAAACAGAAGTGAAGAATGAAGAGATAACGTTGTATATTCTCTTCATTCTTCCTTCTTCCTTCTTCAATCTTTCATGATGATCTTTTGCATCTTAGGACATGGAAGAGCTTTGTACTTTTTGTGTTTTGATATAAACTGGCTTTCCGGAGGAAATTTATAAATGATTCCAATTTCATGCGCTCCCCAGGAAGAGTATAATTTTGAGATAACAAAGTCATAAGAATATGCAAAAGAAAAACTGTCAAAAATAACCCCCATTAAGAAGATAATGGATTCATTGTTGATGTTATTGATGGAGTTGTTGTAATTTTTAAGCGGGATTCCCCTGTACCAGGAACCTAATAAAAAGTCTTTATATTGTAAATAGACGCCCAGGTCAAGCTGGTCGGAGGGCCCTTGTGTTTTATATAAAAAGGTAGGAATCACATGGAAATTATAATCATGGAGGCTTTCTCTCATTCCTATGTTGTATTTAAACCTATATCCGCCAAGCAGTGTATGTAAGAAAGGAGTGCTCGATCCGGGATCATCTAAAAATCCGTCGGATGGGGTGTTGACGTGATACAATGAATATCCTGCCCATAACTGATCTGAATACAATAAGAGGCCCGACCCAACATCAAAATAATGAGGGTGTTCAATGTCTCTCAGTACGTTAGGAAAACTTGCCGTATTGTATTCAACATGAAAAGTAGAATATTGTGACGGAAATGTTTGTTCTTGATAATTCAGGTGAATGTTATTATACGCCCCTTCAATCCCTAATCGCAGGCTGTAATTATCATTGATATTGATCCACGAGGCATACTGAAGAGCCATTTCTGTTTTCCGGATTATATTGCCACTTCCCTGGTAGTCTGATATGAAATATCCACCAAAACCACTATTGTACCGTTCAAGGTTATAATCTGCTGAAAAATAATAGGTTTTGTATTTAGCATCGAGGGCCGGCCATTGAAACCTTCCGTCCATTACAGCCCTGAATGCATAAGAAGTACCAACAAATGCCGGATTATGGGATTGGGCAATATTGTAATACTGGGTTAATTGAATGTCCTGGGCATGACATGAAAAAAACAAAACCAGCAAATAAAAACATAACACGGCCTTTTTATATGTCTTAGGTTGTATATTTTGTTGATTTTGAGGATTCATATGATTGTATGTGTTGAAATGTTTGTCATGGATTGCTTAGTATTCATCGAATAATGGTTACACTTCCCTGTTGTTTTATGGTTTCTTCATAATCAGGATTGTCTCCTGTGTAACGCATAACCCATGGGTATACCCCGGATGGCATTAATTGGCCGTTGTATGTCCCGTCCCATGCTTCTTCAGGATTCGTGCTTTCATAAATTATTTCGCCCCACCGGTTGAAAATATATAAATGAAAATCTTCTACATTGTAATCATGAAGATAAAATTTATCATCCCCCAGTTGTCCGGGAATGAATGCAGAAGGTGCCATTACAAGTGGTCCGCAGCGACTGTCAGCTATAATGCTGTCTGTATTACTACATCCTTCAATATTTGTAATGGTGACATAATATGTTCCTTCAATATTGGTATTGAGGTATCGTTCGTCTGCATCGTCATGTCCCCATACATAATGGTGAGCTTCACCAGCATCCAGTGTGGCAAAGTTTTTAGTATTGCAAAATATCACCACTTCTTCATTTTGAGTTACATCAGGTACAGGATGGAAACCAATATCAGCATAATCGGTGGATTGACAAGTGCCGACCGAGAAAACCAATCTGTATTGCCCTTCATGTTTCACTGTTATTTGTGATACAGATGAACTATCGGTCCATAATTCATTCTCATAATACCATTCATACATACCATTTTGATACGATTGATTAATAGGAGAACCATAAAGGATGACGGAGTCGCCGGGGCAAATGTTTGTGTCTGAAAGATTTAACACAGGTTTTTCTATGATGTCAATGTATTTTTGAGTATGATTTTGACATCCATTGGTATCTGTGATGGTGAGGTATATTGTTGAAGGGCCGTTTAAAACAGTTGTTGGATTTGCAACAGAATCGAGCGGCAATGCATTATTGGTCCAATAATAATTGATTGCCGGAGGGTTGCTGGTTGATTCAAGCACAATGGTTTCGTTAATGCATACAGGAGGTTCTGTGGTTATGCTGATGTCGGGCAAAGCATTTAATCCTAAATGCATGGAGTCGGTTGTTGAGCAATTCACAATGATGTCTCTTACTGTAACTGAATAAACGCCTGAATCGAAAATACTGACAGATGGTGAAGCAGATGTCACAGGACTCCATGTATAGGCATAATCCGATGAATCGGGAACCTGCAGTCTCAGGGTATCACCAATACATATTGACGTGTCATTTAAAGAAAATACGGGCGCAGCCTTCACCATAATAGTGTCCTGGATTGTTTCCTGGCATGGGCTTAATATCAATCGTACGATCCTGTTCCCGGATTGTTTGTATGCATACGAGGTTTGTTGCCCGTCAACGACATTGCCCTCTCCAAAGTCCCATGCAAAATGTGTTGCACCGGCAGAAGAACTATTGAAACTCACCGAGTCGCCCATGCAAATTGTATCAGAAGGCAATATAATGGTGCCATTCAGGCTTTTAATATGAATTAAGCTGTCTTGTTCAACAACATCGCTGCAACCGTTTTCATCTTCAATCTCCAGCCTTACACCATAATACCCTCCTTCACGGATGGTGAATGCTGGATTGGATAGTTCAGATGAGGCCACTGTATTGCCCAGGGTGTTATATATTTCCCAATGCGTTTCTTCAATAGGAATGCTGTCAATTAACGATGTGTTGTCATGATTTAGTTCTATTTGAGCCGGCGGGCATTCAAAAACTGTTTTATTTACATTTATATTTGCGGTAATAGAATCCAATGTGGGAGTGAATATTGTAGTGTCGCCCACAGCGGGGCAATAACCTAATGAGTCCCCTGTGATCTCTATCCAGGCAGTATAAGTCCCTTCATCTCCATGATAAATGAATATCTGTGTGCCATGAGCTGAACGCAGGTCTTTGGCATTGTGTGTTGTATCTCCATCCCAAAACCAGTGAAGTTCCCCGTAAACGGGAGCAACTCCCCCGATTAAACTATATTCGGCTAAATTGAGATATGCTTCTTCCTTACATCCAAAATCTTTCATTCCAAATATAAATTCAGGAACCGGTTTGCGCAAGATGATTTTCATACTGTCTTGCGCTTCACATCCCTGATCATCTTTAACGCTTAATGTCACGTATTCTCCATCTCCCTGCAGATAGGTGGGGGGCGCATCATCAGGAGAAAACGTGTAAGTAAAAGAATTCAGGTTAATGACGGTGTCTCCTGCACCGGCCATGCTCCATTTGTTTTCGGTGATGGTACTGTTTGATGAGGATAAGTTATTAACATTAATGCTGCTGAAGGCCGTGTCAGTAAGGCATAGGATTGTTGTGTCCAGGGTGAAATCTGCCTGAATGCCATAAGCCATAATGGTGTCCCGGATAAATGTGGAATCAATTTGGCAACCGGAAGAATCATATCCAAAGAGCCTGTATGTAATGGTGTCAGCTGAATTGAAGGTGACAGTGGGGTTGGGGCCGTTGGCTGTTTGTCCGTTGCTGAACAGCCATATCAGTGTTGAATCTGCCTGCACTGCTTCCTCATTGATAATATTGAAATCAATTTCAAGGGGAATACACCCTTTTTCTACATTCATAGATGTATTCACATTAACCGTCATTGTTTCTTTGATGATGGGAACAGGAACCCGGTCATAGCAAGCCTGTCCGGGTGGCCCACAAACATCATTTGCTGCTGGTGGTTTGATAAAGCCATTGGGGTCTTCCGGGTCGGAATCATAGAGGGTGGTGTGTACAAAAAATTGCCCTGAAGCACTTGAGTCCAGAATAATAACAGGAAATTCATTGTTTGACTGGAATTGTGTAAAGTTAAGGCCTCCCGGATAATCTTCACGCCTGTAAACGACCGTGGAGTCAAAGGGAGCGTCAATACTGATCACAACAGAATCAAGAGGATAGTTTTCTTCGGCCAGCCATTCACCCTGAAATACAGCCGGGTCATTCAGGTCAAAAATGATCTTATCGCTTGTTGAGTCTACATTGGGCTCGCATTCAGTAGGGGTATACAAAAAATTACCCCACGGCAGCCGGTGATGTTGTATCTCAGGATATTCAACATTGGTAGGACATCCATTGTTGTAAATATAATAATCAAGTCCCAAATTATCTCCTTCTTGAGGCAGGCTGTATGTTGTGAGAAAATAGTCTTCCCAATCCAGGTCGGTCGTTGGATTGCCTCCCATATCTTTGAATTGGCCACCTTCTTTATAGAATCCATTATACACAGGAGGGAGGCCGGCTTCTTCCCCAATCATTGTTAAGTGATACCAAACCAGGTCTATTTCATTCAACGGGTTGTTGGTATATAATTTAATACTGTCAAATGTACAACACACAGTATCTTGTGTGGCAATAGTGAGGTCAATGTTTCGTTGTGCACCGCGTTTTACACAGTTGTGGCATGTATCACGGGAAGTACATCCCTGATCATCTGTCACTTCCAAAAAAGGAGAAAATACACCTTCCGAAGTATACACATGTGAGGTGGTGCCGGTGGTTGTTTCTTCCACAGAGCCGTCTCCGAATATCCATTTGTAATTCACAATATTGCTTTCAGGGATTGAGCTGGAAACAAAGTTTACAGCATCGTTCAAACATCCTCCTTCAAGATAATCGAGTGGCAGTCCGCTCAAGTCATATCCAACCGGAATGGTTGATATTTCTCTGCCATTTGGGGTATTGAATGCCGCATTGGGAGCTCCAACATGTATAAAATCATCTTGAGAAAATGTAAGCTTACACCCTTCGTTACGTGTGATGATTTTTAGAGAAACGTCATACGTGCCCGGATTTGCATACTTGTGCACAGGTTCTTCTTCAGTGGAATAAGTCCCGTCACCAAAATCCCAGATATATGAATCCGCATCCCATATATTCGGCGGCTCAAACCTTATAGAATCATTATTACAATTTCCCCTGTTGTCTGCCTCAAACATTTTGGAAGGAATGTCTATATGCGCATTTACAGTGCTTACATTGATGCATGAAGGGTCAGCAGGGTCTGTAATGTATGCTTTCACCTGGTAAACCCCTGAATCGGTAAATTGATGATTTATTCTGCCGGAACCAACAGCCGTATCTACCGTTCCGTCTCCAAAGTCCCATATTATTTTTTGATTGTCGCCCACACCAAAATCTTCTAGTCTGAATTGATGGGTTGGCATCCCGCATTTGGGATATGTATTGCCATACGTGATATTGGGTGTTATGCTTCCTACATTAATGAATCCGGGATAAGTTTGAGTAACGTCACATAATCCGTCTTTTGTGGATACAGTAAGAGTAATGTCATGACTTCCTTTATTAAATGTATGAGTAGGAGTGGCGCTGGTGTCTGTACTTCCATCTTCAAATTCCCATAAATAAGTATAATTTGAAAGAGGAACGTTGTAACCTAAGCCCGGATTAAATGTTGTAGTTAACGGGGTTGTGCTGTCACATGAATAGGTCTTATCTGCTTCAATGTTAAAACGAATTGAATTGGTTGTTTGAGCTACATCATTGATGGTGATATCTGATCCACATCCTTTGCTGTCTGTGATATATAAACTTACATTAAAGTTCCCTGAAGTGCTATATGTATGGGACGGGTTTTGTTCTGTAGATGTACTTCCATCTCCAAATTCCCATAACCATTCAGAGACAGGGTTGTCTCCTGCTGTTGACTGGTCATTGAAATCTAACGTCAAAGGAGCACATCCGCTCGTGGCTCCAGTGAATGAAAAATTGGCAGAAGGGCCTTCATAAATGTTAATGGTTTGAGTGTAAGGACTGCTTTGGTTCCCATTGGCATCTTCTACAATGAGTTCAACCTGATAGACTCCGGGGGCATTGAAAATAGCCCTGGCTGTTGGGGATGTTTCAGTCACGGGGTCATTGCCATTATCAAAATCCCAAATATAAGTAAGTGGTGCAACACCTGATGATGATGATGCATCAAATTGAACAACCAATAAATCACATCCCTCCGATTCATCGGTAATGAATTGAGCATGCTGTGCACATACCAGGCCAACGAAAAAAAGCCCAAAAATAACTGATAATCCTTGTTTCACTCGTTTATTTTAGTTTATAAAGTTTATAAAGTTTATAAAGTTTTTAAAGTGAGGTTGAGTGTTTAAGGTATTAAAATACATCATAAACAATCACCAGATAGTCATTTATAAATATAATAATAATTTTTAATTAAAAAAAATTTTTGTGAAGTGTATAGTATTTGAATAGATATTGGAGATGTGATTAAGATAATAAATAGTGTCTGTCTTATGTAACTACTTTTCCAAAGTTCAATTTTATTATGCAGTAAAGATAAATAGTGGTAAGCAAATTCTAATTCCAATTTATTCATTAAAGTTTCATAAAGATTATTATTTTTGTTAGGATAAAATAAGTTTGCGACTTAAAAAACAATTAATTAAATATAACTATATTGGCCGGTACTTCCAAAAATATATCTAAAACAGTAGAAACACCTTTGATGAAGCAATACAATGCCATCAAAGGGAAACATCCTGATGCGATTTTATTATTCAGGGTTGGTGATTTTTATGAGACATTTTCAGAAGATGCTGTTAAAGCTTCTGAAATATTAGGCATTACCCTTACCAAACGGAAAAATGGTGCGGCCTCTTTTGTAGAATTGGCCGGGTTTCCTTATCATGCATTGGACACTTATTTGCCGAAATTAGTCAGAGCCGGCTTACGTGTTGCAGTGTGTGATCAATTGGAAGACCCCAAAACTACAAAGAAAGTTGTAAAGCGGGGCATCACTGAATTAGTGACACCTGGCGTATCATATAATGATAATATCCTTGAGCGGAAAGAAAATCATTTTCTTGCCAGCTTGCATATCGAAAAAAAAATGGCCGGCATTGCATTTCTTGATATTTCAACCGGTGAGTTCATGGTTGCCGAAGGTAATTTTGAATACATAGATAAGCTGCTCAATAATTTTCAACCCAAAGAGGTTATATTTGAGCGAAGCAGGGAACAGCGCTTTATAGAGTTATTTGGTTCCAGGTTTTACACGTATACACTTGATGACTGGGTGTTTACCATGCAAAACTCCCGCGAAAAATTATTAAATCATTTTAATACCACATCGCTTAAAGGATTTGGCATTGAAAATCTCTCCAATGCAACCATAGCAGCAGGAGCAGCAATCCAGTATCTTGAGCATACCCAGCATGAAAAAATACAACACATTTCTGGTATTTCATGTATTGAGCAAGATCATTATGTATGGCTTGATAAGTTTACCATTCGTAACCTTGAAGTTTTTTCCAGCATTAATGAAGGTGCCAAAACCCTGATTGATGTGATTGATAAGACCAATTCCCCGATGGGGGCGAGGCTTTTGAAGCGCTGGACAGCACTTCCTTTAAAAGAGTTAAAGCCGGTGACAGAACGGTTGGATGCTGTTGAATATCTCATCAATCAAGAGGAGACTAGACTGGAAATAAAAGAATACCTGAAATCAGCAGGAGATCCTGAGCGTTTGATCTCAAAACTCGCTTCTAACAGGATCACCCCGCGTGAAATGGTACAACTAAAAGTAGCCTTGAGCATTATAGAACCGATCAAAAAAATATGCCTGGATTCATCTGATGCATTGCTGAATAAAATTGGCGACCAGTTAAGTCTTTGCAAGTCTGCCAGAGAACGCATTGAAAAAGAGATACAACCGGATCCACCGAATCAGGTCAATAAAGGAAATGTAATTGCTTCCGAAGTATCCGATGAGCTTGATGAATTAAGGCAAATTTCCCATTCCGGGAAAGACTATATTGCCGGAATACAACAAAAAGAAGCAACTGAAACAGGTATTCCATCATTGAAAATCGGTTACAATAATGTGTTTGGCTATTATATTGAAGTAACCAATACCCATAAAGACAAAGTACCGGACAACTGGATAAGAAAACAAACACTCGTGAATGCTGAGCGGTATATTACAGAAGAACTTAAAGAATATGAAGAAAAAATATTGGGCGCAGAAGAAAAAATTGTTGTCTTGGAAGCCAATTTATTCCATGATCTCATAATGAGCCTGGTAGATTATATTGAAGCAATACAACTCAATGCATCCCTGCTTGCAAAATTGGATTGCCTGGTTTCTTTTGCGCAACTGGCAAAAGAAAAAAATTATGTAAAGCCCGTTATTCAAGATGATGAAATAATAGACATCAAAGAAGGAAGACACCCTGTGATAGAACAACAACTGCCGTTGGAAGAAGAATATGTTGCAAATGATGTGTATCTGGATAATAATGAACAGCAGATTATTGTCATCACCGGGCCAAACATGTCTGGTAAATCGGCCTTGTTAAGGCAAACTGCTCTGATCGTATTGCTTGCGCAAATGGGCTGCTATGTGCCTGCATCATCAGCAAAAATCGGTTTGGTGGATAAAATATTTACCCGTGTTGGTGCCTCTGATAATATTTCCCTGGGAGAATCAACATTTATGGTGGAAATGAACGAAGCAGCCAGCATATTAAATAATATTACACCGAGAAGCCTGATCTTGCTGGATGAAATTGGAAGAGGGACAAGTACTTATGATGGTATTTCCATTGCATGGGCCATAGTTGAATACATTCATGAGCACCCTAAAGCCAGCGCCAAAACATTGTTTGCTACCCATTATCACGAATTGAATGAGATGGAACAGTTTTTTAATAAAATTAAGAATTACAATGTAACCGTAAAGGAATTGGAAGACAAAGTGATTTTTCTTCGTAAACTAAAGCGGGGTGGGAGTGAACATAGTTTTGGGATACACGTTGCCCGGATGGCAGGCATGCCTAAAAGTGTTGTGAAAAGAGCCGAAGAAATATTAAAGGAACTGGAAGGCAAAGGCAGTGAAAAGCAAATTGCCCGGCCAGTGAACGATATATCTCAGAACAGAGAGGGGATGCAATTGTCGTTCTTTCAACTTGACGATCCGGTGCTAAAGCAAATAAGGGATGAAATTAAGAGCATCAACATTAATGAACTCACACCTGTAGATGCATTGAACAAATTGAATGAAATAAAAAAATTAATCGGAATTAAATAAAAAATAAAAACAATTTGGCTTTATACAAAATTTAGATTATTTTTGTGCCGTTCATAACGAAAAAGTAATTTGTTTGATTAAGCGGAAATAGCTCAGTGGTAGAGCACAACCTTGCCAAGGTTGGGGTCGCGGGTTCAAATCCCGTTTTCCGCTCAAAACAGTTCTCACACTCAAACTCTCACTCACAGCAAACACACGCATAACCCATGCTCGTAAACACTACCCCCCACACTTTTAATGCCTGGGTGGCGGAATTGGTAGACGCGTTGGACTTAAAATCCAATGGCCTTTATTGGCCGTGCGGGTTCAAGTCCCGCCCCGGGTACAAAAGCAGAGTGAGAGTGAGAGTGTTTGCTTTAGAATTCAGAAGATAGAGGACAAGAAAAAGAAGGTTCTACCCTTATTTTAATGGTTAAATTTTTTCACAGGAACTAAAATACTGTTGAGCTAACAGCTAACTGTATTTCCAACACAACATATAAACTACGTTAAACTATATTTCAACCACATATAAACTATATTTTAACCACTTACCTCATAAGAAATTGGTGCAAAAAATCTTTCCAGTTATTATATGCTTCCTGGTACTTTGATGAGTTGGATGTATCAGGAGCAATGGTTTTAATTTTTTTAAAATTTTGAAATGCTTCAGAAAAAGAGTTGTAATGGCCAATGCCAAAACCTGCCCCTTTTGCTGCTCCTAATGCCCCATCCGTATCATATAGTTCTATGGTAGCCCCGGTAACACTGGCTAATGTTTCCCTGAAAATCGGACTCAGAAACATGTTGGCATTGCCGGCACGAATGACTTCAGGAACAATGCCGGTTTGTTTCATGATTTCCAATCCGTAATGGAATGCAAACACAATCCCTTCCTGTGCTGCCCTGAATACATGTGTGTTTTTGTGGATGTTAAAATTCAAATTCATAAAATGACTTCCGAGCTCTTTGTTGTTTAACATACGTTCTGCCCCATTACCAAAAGGCAATACAGTCAATCCCTCGGACCCGATGGGTACTTTTGCAGCGTTTTCATTGATTTCACTGTACTCTATATTTTCATTGCCAATATTGTGCTTGAGCCATGAGTTCAATATGCCTGTACCATTGATACATAGCAATACACCGAGCTTGGGGCTCTGCGAAGTGTAATTAACGTGAGCAAATGTATTGACGCGCGATTCAGGGTCGTATTTGATTTCTTCACTCACTCCGTAAACTACACCTGAGGTGCCTGCTGTAGCAGCAATTTCTCCCGGATTTAGTACATTCAATGAGAATGCATTATTGGGTTGGTCGCCTGCACGGTATGCAACCGGAACTCCTTCTGTAAGCCCCATTTTATCTGCAGCAGATTTAGTGACTTTGCCCTGTATAGAGAATGTGGGTTTGATATCTGGTATAAACTCTTTTGGTATTCCGTAATAGCTTAATAGCTTTTCATCAACGTTATTTTCTTTATAATTCCAAAAGATTCCTTCTGACAATCCTGATATTGTTGTGTTGATTTCTCCTGTCATTTTCATTGCCATAAAATCACCGGGCAGCATAATTTTGTGGATTTTTTCAAACAGGTGTGGTTCATTGTCTTTCACCCATTTTAATTTTGATGCTGTGAAGTTTCCTGGTGAGTTGAGCAAGTTTTTTAGGCAGTAGTCTCCCCCTATTTCTTCAAAAGCTTTGTGGCCAATATCTACAGCGCGACTGTCACACCAAATTATTGAAGGACGTATGGGGTTTCCGTTTTTGTCAATCATAACGAGCCCGTGCATTTGATATGAAATGCCTATGCCCTTAATGTCTTGAGGTGCGATGGATGCTTTTGAAATAACTTCACGGGAAGCTATGCAAAGATATTTCCACCACAATTCAGGCTCTTGTTCTGCCCAACCGTTTTTATGAGCAATGATTTCCATTTCTTCATCAGGATAAAAAACAGATGCTTTGCATTGTCCCGTAGAAGCTTCTACAATACTTGCTTTCACTGATGAACTGCCTAAGTCATATCCAAGAAGGTACATAAAGATTACGTGTTAAGTTAAGATAATTAACATAAACAGATTTATTAATTAAAATAAATCAATCTATTTAATGTTATATACTATAAATAGCAAATATAATAAATCATTAAAATAATCAACTGTAATTTGGTATTAATTGTACTTCATAATATAATATTTTCTTGTATTTTTTGGTATTACTGCAAATTTAGTGGAACCAGAATCTTTTTAGAATGCAGAAGTTA
>CAZJWE010000002.1:0-65231 GCA_964549265.1 uncultured Bacteroidales bacterium
TCTATAGGGGGTCAGTATCACCGAAATGAGGGGTCAGCATCACCGAAATATCCACCGTTTATCAATTCAAACATTGCACAAATGTATTACTCATAAAAAGAACACGATTGGCCTAATTTCTCAAATGATGAGACTATTTTCCCATGCTGTATTTTTTTAAATTTCATGGGCTATTTGAAAACATAAATTTAGATGGCGCTATTCTGAATATCGATTTATTTGAAAAAATAACTATTTTTGATTTTGAACTTCGTTTTTTGATTTTTAGATTTTCTCCAGTGGTCCCTAAAAACACAATTCATTAAATTTATCATAATAGAGCCATTTACATTTAAACGGTTTTTTATACATATGAAGAATTTCACTCTATTTTTAATAACTTTTATCATTTCATTATTAGACACGGTATGCCAGGAATACAATTTTGAAAAAATAGACATTCACTCGGATCGAATAAAATGTATTTACCAGGATCATAAGGGCATCATATGGATCGGGACGTCTGATGGACTGGTAAAATACCTGGGGGATTCATATATTATTTACACTTCTCATCATGATGATTCCAATTCTTTAAGTCATAATATTGTTACTTCGATATGTGAAGATAAAGACAGCATCCTTTGGATTGGCACGAGAGACGGCCTGAACATGTTTAACCCGAAAACAGAAGAATTTAAATCTTATTTTAAAGATAAACATACCAATGGTTTATGCCATAACCATATCCAAAAATTACATGAAGACAGACATGGAAATTTATGGATTGCCGGGAAAACAGGACTTAGCAGAATTAAAAGGACAGACAAGGGAACCATTCGGTTTATTGATTATGATCTTAGTCACATCCTGGATATACCTGATAAAAATATTTCCATCGAATGTTTTTTTGAACCTCCCGGAGGTCCTTTATGTATGGGGACAAAACTATATGGTTTATGCATTTTAGACAGAGATGATACCGATAAAGAGACATTCACTCACTATTTGCCAGACAACATTTCTAAAAAGACTACTTTCCCGGCTATGGAAGAAATAGAACCCAATATTTTAATCATTGGAACACACACCAACCTTTTTTGGTTTTTTGACCTTGCTAAACGAAAGTTTGTCGAAAAGCAGGAAATAACATTTATTCTTAATAAAACAAATGGTTCTGTAAAAACATATTGCATGCATAAAGATGAAACAGGTAATTTATGGATTGGAACACCCAATACACTGAATATATACAATCCAAAAAAGCCTGAACTTCTGTATTCAACAAAAGCTTTTAAGAATGGCTCACTCGCTAATGAACCTTACAGGGATCAAGCCTATACAATATTTGAAGACAGAGACAACATTATATGGGTTTCATTTATGACCATGGGCATTGAGAAATATGTTCCGAAAAAATCTGTTTTTTTCAGATATAAAACAACGATTAAAAAACCAGGTAAACAGCGTGATTATATAAAAAAAATCATTGAAACCAATCATTTACTTTATATAGCTACTTATGGAGATGGATTACTGATAACAGATAAAGACGGCAAATTGATTAAAAGAGTTAATTTGGCATACTATACAAAATCAGAAATGTCCAATGCGACTAGGGACATCTCTTTTGATAAAAAGGGCAGACTTTGGATTGCTACAGATAATGGACTGCATTACTACAATCCATTAACAGATCGTATTGAACAATCATTCTTTATGTCTTCAAACGATGATAACATTTTACCCAAACACTTAATTACCAAATTAGTGAAAGAAAACGATAGCACCATCTGGGTGTTATCTGATGCATGGTTTAAAAAATTAAACCCGTTACAATTAACATTTCATGAAACCGAATTAACCCGAATTGCCAAATCCGACAATCCAATTATATTATGGTACCAGGACAGGGATGGAAACTATTGGATAAGATATCCGAAAAGCATTCTTTTTTATAATCCTGCAAAAGATACAACAATACATTATACTCCAAAAACATTCCCTCCTATTGTTGTTGCTTCTTCTATGTGCATGTTGCATGCACGTTCCGGAAATTATTGGTTTGGGACATCAAATGCACTGTATATGTATGATAAAGAAAACAATATTTTCAAGCATTTTTCCGGGAATGATAAATTTAAATCAAATTTTGTATTGGATATAGAAGAAGACAGCAAGGGGAGAATCTGGATCCTCACAGATAAGGGGCTTACAATTTATGCTCCAGAAAAAAATGAATTCATACAATATGGAAAACAAAATGGATTATCTGAACGAGCCGATTACATTAATCACGGCAAAAACAATTTCTTTTTTATTACTGACGAAAGCAGCTTCTATCATTTTCATCCGGATAGCATAAAGATGGAAAGCTTACAGGCTCCGCTTTTGTTAAATCAATTTTCTGTTTCAGGAAAACCAGTCGAAATATCGTCAACTCCCCTTTCCGGGGTTAGTATACAATATAAAAAACAGATTGAATTGCCGTATTCCAAAAATTCAATTGGCTTTAAATTTAGTTTACTGGACTATTCATCCCCTAAAAATCACACCTATTCTTACAGGTTGTTGGGAAGTGATTCATCCTGGATTTACATTGGAAATAACAATTCAGTGAATTTCACAGGCTTATCACCTGGCAGATACAATCTTGAGATAAAAGGGAAGGCCATGAATAAAACGGGGGAAAGCATGTCACCCAAATTATCCATTGTCATCCGTCCACCATTCTGGACAAGCATATGGGGATATAGTTTATATGGCTTTTTAGGTTTGCTGGCATTCCTGATTTACAGGTTTCTTACTATAAAAAAGATGAAAAATGAACATGCCTTATTAATGGAAAAAATAAACATCGAAAAAGCCCGGGAACTCGATCAATTAAAACTCAATTTTTTCTTTAACATATCACATGAAATTCGTACTCCTCTCACACTTATTTCAGGCCCGTTATCACAATTAACAAAACAAAAAATAAATGCCGAAGGAACCCAATCATTAAATCTAATACAAAGAAATGTCTCGCGCCTGAAAGAAATAGTAAACCAACTCCTTGATATTGGAAAACTTGAGATGGGAAAATACAAACCGGCAATCATTAAAGGAAATCCCCGCGATTTATTTGTTGAAATCATACATTCATTTGAACCGTTTTGCCAAAAAATGGATTTAACCTTTCACTATAAACTGGATGAATTCACTTCTGATTGTTGGTATAGTCCTGATGCCTGTGAAAAAATCATTTCCAACCTGCTTAGCAACGCTATTAAGCATACCGGTAGAGGAGGCCAAATTGAATTTGGCTGTACCCTGCTGGAGTCTATTCCTAAAGATGATACTACGGATGCTATGATGAATATTGTAAATAATCAGTATGTAAGCAATAGCAGGTATTTATTCCTTGAGGTATCTGATACCGGAGAAGGCATTGACGCATCAGAACTATCAGCTATATTTAACCGTTTTCATCAATCCATAAAAAAGGGAACTAAACCTTCTTTTGGATCGGGATTAGGATTATCGCTTACAAAAGACCTTGTTAAACAAATGGGTGGGAGGTTATACATTCAAAGTGCACTTAAAAAAGGTACAAAAATAAAGGTGTATTTGCCATTGGACAGAAATGCCTTTCCAAAAAACTATATCGAAAAAAAGAGGATGGATCATCATCATGAAATGAATAAAGAACATGTAAACATGTTGGCCAATACCAACGATTTAATATTCGAAGAAGATACATCCGGTACCAATAAAAAAAGGCGAATGAATATTTTATTGGTTGATGATAATGAAGACCTGTTAATGTTTTTGAAGGGATTAATAAAAAAACATTATCATGTGATAATGGCAAAAAACGGGAACGAAGCCATTCATAAGATCCGGAACACAAGTGTTGATATGGTTATTTCCGATATCATGATGCCCGAGATGGATGGGTTAGAGTTATGTAAAACCATAAAAAGTGATGTATCCACAAGCCATATCCCAATTATCCTGCTCACTGCAAAAAGTTCAGAAGAAGATGAGATTAAAGGATTGAAAATCGGTGTTGAAGATTATATTTCTAAACCTTTTAGTCCGGAAGCATTGCTTCTTAGAGTGTCAAATATCATAGAAAGCCGCAAAAAGATACAGGAAAAAATTGACTATGGTCTGGAGTTAATTCCTGTGGAAGACAAATTGACGGATTATGATAATTACCTGTTGAATAAAATATTAGAGACGATCCGTGAAAACATATCCGATTCTGATTTAGGCCCCGAAAAAATTTGCAATGCCGTTGGAATAAGCCAGTCACATTTATACCGTAAGGTCAATGCATTGGCCAATCAATCTGTCAAAGAACTTATCAGAAACATAAGATTAAATAAAGCATCCGAAATCCTCAGGGAAGGCAAAAATGTTAGTATTAACAATTTAGCTTATTCGCTTGGTTTCAGTACACCCGGATATTTCATAAAGATGTTCAGGAAGAAATTTGGGGTGACGCCTAAGGCATATAATAACAAGCCTTAACAAAAAAAGCCCCAATCCTTAATGATGAGATTGGGGCTTTAAATTAATAGTTTACTAAACTAAAACTAAGCTCAAATATTATCAGTATGAAATGACTATTCCTTTATAAAAATCTTTTTCACTATTCCTTGTTCTATATTGCATGTAATTACATACATACCTGGCATAAGGTCAGAAACATCTATCTGCTGAATGTTATTATTTTGTATTTCAATGAGTGTGTTTCCGGTTAAATCACTTACTTTAATACTTGAGATCCCTTCTATTCCGGAAATTTTTAATATTTTTTTAATAACTTTGTATAACGTAATAAGGTTCAAATTCGAGGCGTGTAAGAAACCTAAACCTGAGAATACTGGAGTATTTGAAGATTTAGATTTTGGATAACTATTTATAAAAACTATGTTACACATTCGGTTTCGTTATGCATCGCGGCCTAAAAAAAAATTTCCCGAAGAAAACAAGGCTTTCGGAGGGATGCTGGGCGGACATATTTACATTCAAATCAATGAAACATTATATGGTTTCCAACCTGCTGACTATAACCAGTATCATTTTTTCCCGCACAAACCTTATAATGCTGTTTACACCAAACAACACATAAAGGATTGGTGGGTTTCAGAACAACACAACAAGCTATTAACCATTGATATTCCTATTTCTTCTCAGCACCTCCACAGGTTAAGAGAGCTTCTTGAGCAATATCATCAGAGTGCACCATATGATTATGCTGTATTAGGTATGAGGTGTGCTTCTTCCACGCATCATGTTCTCTCCAAAACAGATATTTTTTGTCCATCATCTATGATGAAAAGCTGTATATTGAATCCTATTCCCCGGTGTTTGCGGCGAAAACTGGTGAAAAAGGCTGTACATAATCATTGGAACATGAAGATTCATCAAGGAAGCTCTAAAAGAATATGGGAACAATCATTTAAAATGACAAAACTATATATGAAACACCCGTGATAAACAAGTTTAACACACACGAACATGATTATTTTATCATGATAAGTTCCATCTGACCATTAAAAATTAAAAAATAAACAGTTGAAATATCCATGATTTTTTTACATAGAGCAGAATATTATATATAAAGCAATGCTATTCGCTGTTTTATTCGCCTTAATCATCGCTCTTCTTCTTTTCAGTTGTGAAGATGACCAACAACATGCTTCTTCATCAAAAAAAGATCTAATGGGGGAAATAATAAGTCATTCTGATTGTAAGACATTTAAAGCAGATTCTTCCGGAGATACCATATCCGATTCAATGAGTTGTGTAAAGTATACATTTATTAGTTCAACCAATACATTAAATTTAAAACACATTAACGCCGGATTCAATTGTTGTCCTGACAGCTTATACTGCACCATTTCTTTAAGTGGAGATACCATTATTATTGAAGAACATGAATTGCATGCATTATGCAATTGTAATTGTCTGTTTGACTTAGACATAGAATTAAACAACTGCAATGCGAAGGGATATACAATTAAAGTAATAGAGCCCTATTCTCATGGCCAGAAACCATTGTGTTTTACTATTGATTTAAGCACTGAACCGTCCGGGAGTCATTGTGTAAAGCGGTCAGAATATCCGTGGGGAATGTATAGAAAATAACCTATTTCATGTCTTTTGCTCTTTTGATAATAATATGGTTAAAGAAATTCGTCAGAAACTCACTCTCAATCCGGCTGCATATATATACAATTCCGGACCGTTTCCTTTTTCAAACAGGCTCACGGGATAATAATTTATATATATTCCTAATTTTTCATACCCAATTCGTGTTGTAACTCCATAGCGGAGGGGCAGTAAATTAAAATCACCGTGGTCTTTGTCTTTGTCCTGATTTCCATCGTCGCGATGAACGATCTTTGTGTGTGACCCCAATTTTAGGGCACCAATGACACCTACCTGAAAATAGGCTTTTTGTGGATCAGGAAATTGCACTTCCAATAATAGTGGTGCGGTAAGGTACAAAGTTGTTAGTTTTGATTTTTCGATGTTTGGAGGTGCGGTGGTATCAAGAGCAATATCTCCATGATCGTTCACTGTTATGGTTGTCAGATTTTCAAACCTGAAATTCATCCATTCCAGTCCTATACCGGTCACCAAGCCAAATTGTCTGCCAATAATACCAATACTCAGGCTCGGAAAATTAAGGTTGAAATTTATTGATTTTCCGGTATGTATATCAAAGTAATTGGCATCATCCGGTACACCAAATGTATGATCTTTATTTAAAAACCCGTTCATTCCTAATTCAAAGCCTCCCCAGTTGCCTTTGAATTTCTTCTCATTTTTTTCATCTTCTTCAATATTTTTTCCTCTGTGGATATCTACATGGGTACTTCCTTTTTTATCTTCTATAACGTTAATTTGTAAATCACCAATTCTTACTTTTGTGGAATCTTTCAAAGTACCTGTTGTATCGTTCATATCCAGTGCAGACGAATCTGGTTTTCTTTCTTTCATATTCATACTTGCAGTAATCCCACTCATCTGTTCATCAATTCGTTTCTCTAATTTTTTCATTGATATATTCATCATGGCATCTACATTTTCTTTGGTAATATTTGCAGACCGGCTTTTTACAGAATCGTAGATAACACTGCCGGAAGATTGGATTTTTAACCCATTTTCGCTATCAATAACCTTAAAAAAAGTTTTCTCATTTATTTTGATCTCCACACCACTTTCCTGCTCTTGTACCTGAAAAAGGCTTTTGTCCCCCATTTTTAACTGCACCCCATCATCCGTTTCTATGACTTCAAATAAATTATATATTGAAGTATCTGTAAGGCTGGTATCATTTTGTTGACTCACGACCATTTGAAAAGTATAAAAGCTTGCTAAGATTATGATTATTGTTTTCATCTGTTTATTTTTGATTATATAATTGCAGCCCTTTGTATAAGGCTGACCAAAAAGTTCATCATTTAAGAAATGTCACTAAAATAAAAAAACTCCAAATCCTACAAAAAAAGATAATTAAACAATTATATTTTGAGGATCTTTGTGCTTTAGTAATTTTGTAGCGAAAAATTAACTTTCTGTACAGCCTCAGCTGCTTTGAGATTAATGTTTAAAGGTAGGATAGCAAAAATTAGTCCAATGTAATATCTTTACATAGCTCCTCTAACATTTCGCAAGGTTTAACATTAATGGCCAGGGCAATTTTATACATTCCCTCCACACTTAACCGGGTTGATGTGCTATTGCATAGCTGTCCGATGCGCTGACGCCCCAGTTTTGTTTTTCTTCCAATCTCTGCTTTATTTACTGATCTTTGTGCAAGGTACAATCCTAATCTGGTCATTTTGGTATATTTTTCTTGCTACAAAGTTAGAGTTTTAACACGGATGTTAATTTTTTCAGAGATATATTGCAGCATTTAGCAAAAAATTGGATACATTTGTAATAATATTTATGACAATTGACAATAATATTTTGCTCATTTTAATTTAATCATGTAATATCCCCGTTAATCATGAATTATAAAGGGATTTTTAATCATTGCAAAATACTCATTGCAGAAGACAATTCTTCTTGCCGGATGCTCATCAAAGAATTATTGGAAATAACCGGTGCTGAATTGATATTTGTAGATAATGGTTATAAAGCCATTCACTTATGCATTAAAAATCCGGCGATTAATATTGTGATAATGGACATAATCATGCCGGGGATGAATGGCCTGATTGCAGCAAAACATATAAAGAAATACAGGAAAAATATCCCGGTCATTGCTCTGAGTGCAGCAGTGTATAATCAAAACATTGATAACAGTTATGAAACAGTCTGTGATGCATTTTTAGAAAAACCAATCACCAAACAACAACTTATAGATGTTTTAATAGATTGTCTTGTTTCAAATTAGGTGGTTGTCTTTTAAGGTAACTACTTTCCCAAAGTTCAATTTTATTATGCAGTTAAGATAAATGAGTTTATATCTCTTTAACAATTGTTTTCACATTCCCCATGCACACATAATTAAAATGAAACCGGCATTTGAGGAAGTATGTTGATTTTATTTTTTTGGAACAAACCATTTCAACCTCTCCAATAATCTCTTTTGATACATCAATGGGGTTTTTATATTTCACGAATTGCTCTGTAATAAATGTTTTACTATTCTGGAATTCCATCACTCCCTGAAACATTCCATCATTTTTCAAAAAGTTAAAAATACCTATGTGGGCATAATAGACATATAGCAATTGGTTCAGGCATATTTGCAGTTCTACAGCTGTAAAATGTCGGGCTGTAATGAATGTGCTGTAAAAATTATTGAATATCTGAAATTTCCCAACCCCTTTATTCCCCGATAATTCAAATGATTTTAAATAGCGTACAGCTTCATTATAAGGCTGTAAAAATGTATCTATCAATTCATTTGTGTTCATGACTGTGTATCATCTATTTATTTACAAAAATAGTGATATTTTTTGATATGGAGTCCAAACGTTCCCAAAGTCAAACAACTTCATTATACAAAAGAAATATTTTTTATGTAAATGAGCCATTTTGGTGCAAGCGAAACCAAGTTAGCAGACATGATGGAACAAACACTATTTAAATCCATTTTTTTGCGGAGTATATCCATATTGGTCTAACAATTGATAAATTTTGACCATTTTGTCTGTTTCCTGTACCAGGTCTTCAAAAAACTGAAGGTATAATGTGGTATTGTCCTGCATATTTTCTAACAGATAATGAACCACGTCATATTCTGAGTTTAAGTTTTTGTTTAAGCTTACAATTCCTTCTTCTAAATGCATGTTTGAATGGATATGTGGGGCTAAAATAGTGGTCCCGGAGAAGTTACGGATAATCTCTGCCGGGTCACTGCTTACAATCATGCTCCAGTTTTTGGCTTTTGCATTGTGAATATTTTTAATGTTGTCGAAGTATTGAGGGAGCCATGTACAAGAATGATAATGAACAGGCCCTGTTTCTTTGGTGATACGGTTGATATAATCCACTGAAAACTCTCGATGCATCTCGGGAGACACCATGGAGTTGGTATCGTCTGCTATATAAAAGCCAGGAGGCTGACTCCAAATTTGCGGGAAACATGAAGGGTTATACTGGTCACCCATTACATTTTGTAATGCTTTAATATACAATATAGTAAATTCGGTTATTTTGTTTAATAATTCATGTACTTCTTGCGGATTGGTTAATAATGAAGTATAAAATGTATCTCCCCACATTAACTCTGCTACACCCAATGGTGACTGAATATCGGGGAACCTGATATGAATCTGGGGATCATTTATTAACATGGACTTAATCAAATCAAGTATTTCACCTGTTCTTCCTTTATCAACAGCAGGGATTTTGATTTGTTTTATATCTTCCGGCTCATGTATGCAAGGTGAAACCCATTCTTTCCCTTCGGATGTGAATTTTTTTTGGCAGCCCATAGCCAAAGGGATGGTATGTGTCAGCCCATAAAACGGTTCGGGGTTTACCGGAACATTCGGGGTCCAATCCCATTGATTCACTTTTAATTTTTCAGAAATTCCCTGGTCTGCACCTCCCGTATAAATGCAGAACTTTTGATCAGGTTGCTCATACAAATCATTCAAAAATTTTCCCATGGTATTCATTGTATTGATAATTTTTTATATCTTTACATTTCGGTCATTGATTTATTAATCAAATATTCCACAAATATATGCATTTATTTAAAATATACCTTCATTATTTAGACAAGAAATAGCATAATAACGACATTACATGGTTTATCAAACAAAATTAAAAAATATTGTCTCAGATAATTCATTTCCTTTCAGGATTGATTATGGAATATTGAATGAGGATTATGAAGCACATTCGCATGACTTTCATGAGTTGTTTATTATAACAAAGGGCACTGCAATCCATACGGTCAATAATAACAAACAACAAATTACTGCCGGAGATGTTTTTGTATTTAACAATTCTACAATTCAACATAGTTTTACAGATACCGGGCAATTGGAATTGTATAATTTCATTTTTAGCCCGGAATACTTTTTTGATCAACAAGATGACCTGTTCCAAATGGAAGGGTATCAATCTTTATTTGTATTGGACCCATTTTTTTCATCTAAAAAAGGATATGAGAATTTTGTGCACCTTCCTTACCAAGAATTAATGGAAATGATGATGATTTCGGAAACCATCCTGAATGAATTCAAGGTGAAACCATCAGGGTATAAAACCATCATCAAATCCAAATTTTTAGAGCTTGTTGTGAAATTATCAAGATCATATTTTTGCCATGTCCCCAATAAGAAAACACCTCATTTCCAGGGCATAAGCAAAGCAATCACGTACATAGAAAAAAATTATACTAAACCGATCTATAATGAAGACCTGGCGAACATGGCCTCTCTGTCTACAAGGCAATTTTTAAGAATCTTTAAAGAATGCTATCAATCCTCACCTGTCAATTACATCATTCAACTCAGGCTGAAGCATGCGTGCAATCTTTTGAAAACTATAGACTTAAGTTTAAAAGACATTGCTTATGACTGTGGATTTAGTGATGCAAATTACTTTTCAAGGCTTTTTTCTACTCACATCGGGGAAAGCCCCAGTGAATACAGAAAAAAATATCTTTGCAGAAGCAATGGTGGGAGGCAATGGGGTTTGGTTTAATAGTTTATTATTTATATAAAATGAATATCCAAATTTATTAACCTCTGCGAAATCTCATGGAATACAGATACATGTAGATATTTGTGTTGTTGACTTTCGTGGTAAAAATATACATTAAATGAATAAAACAATTAATTATCGCGGATTTATGATGATTTTATTAATGTGTTGCATTACGTTTTCGCATGCAACAGATTATTATTTAGCAAATAATGGAAATGATAATGCGGCTGGAACTTCACAGGAGACATGCTGGAAAAGCATGTCCCAACTTCAAAAAGTCACTTTAAAACCAGGCGACAGGGTGTTGTTTCGCGCCGGTGACCAGTTTAAAGGGACATTGAATGTGACGGTATCCGGGAAACCCGGTAAGCCCATCATATTTTCTTCATATGGGGAAGGCGATAAACCCGTTATTTCCGGAGCTGAGGTACTTGAACATGTTCAACATTCATCCGGATTTGAAACCTACAAGGCCAGCCATGACATCAAACATTTATTTATAAATAACTGTATACAAACCATTGCCCGCTATCCCAATACCGGCTATATGACCATGGATGGAGGCGGGAAAGATTATTTAGTGGATGATGAACTCAGCCTTCAACCTGACGTAGCACGTGGCGCTACTGCACGCATGCGCATCTATAACTGGGATTACGAACATCGCGAGATCATTAGGGCAAATGGGAACGCCCTTACGTTTGATTCTGTCTTGTTTCATAACAGCCGAAGTCAATACAAATGCCGTCCCGGATGGGGCTATTATCTCGATAACAAAGCCGCTTTTCTTGACACTGCCGGTGAATGGCACTACAATAAAGCAGAAAGCATGGTGCACATCATTCCTGACAAACCTTTATCCCAAGATGATTTAATAGAAGGTAGTTACATCAAAAACGGGATGATCATTTCATCAAATACTTCATATATCAATATTAAAAATCTGCATTTCAGCAAGTTTTATAATAAAGGAATTATTATCCAAGGGATGAATCGTTCCATTCATATTGACTCATGCACGTTTTCCAATATTTATAGAACAGCGATACAAATTAAGGAAGGAGCATCTCATGGCACCATTCAAAACAATTGTATACACGACATTTATGGAGCTGCCATCATGTTGCTTGAGGTAACCAATTTTGAAGTAGCCCATAATGTTATTAAACGAATAGGGATGATCCCGGGGTATGGTATTGACGGTGTGAATGGCGGCCTGGGCATTTGCATTTGCAACAACGAATACAGGCCCAAAGGATATACCCGGTTATCCCATCATAATATGATCCGTCATAACCGCATTGACAGTGTTGGGTGGATTGGAATCAGAATGGACGGGCATGATAATGTATGCGAGTTTAATGTGGCAAAACATACCAGCTGTACCTATAATGACGGGGGCATTTTTCATTGCTGGGGAATTGACTCAATGTATACCTACAACAACATCATCCGGAACAATATTTTCAGATATAACCATGGGTATACAAAAGGTGCGCCCAATAACCATTTAATGATCAATGGGATTTATATTGACAACAATTCAAATGGCATTCAAATACTAAACAACACAGTGACTGATGCCGGCTCCGGAATTCACTTAAATGATGGCGCATTTAATAACACAATAAAAGGAAATACCTTGTATGGAAACAAAAAGGAATTGTCATTTGCAGAATGGAATGAACAAAGATTGAAGGCCGTTTGTGAAAACAATTATGCTACCAATAACATTTTATTTAATATTTTTAATTTACACCACACCCTTTCAATAAAGCACACCTATAAACCTGATTACAACCCGGGCTATATTGATAGTAACATATATGCAAGTCCAAATGAAAAATACCACATTAAAAAAGAAACGATGGAAGAGGGATGCAAAATAACCCGCAATTATACATTTGAAGCATGGCAGGAAAATAGTGACAATGATGCGCATTCGGAATTTATCCCTTTTGATCATAACACCAATTCTCTTATCCTGGTGAATGAAGAGGTGAATGAAAAAATATTTAAGCTTAAAAAAAATATTAAATATAAAACAATACACGGTGAAACAGTCCAGGGAGAGGTTACCATTCCGGGATTTGGGGCTATGATTTTGGTTTATTAGTACTGTCCAAGTGCTTAACAGGTAAAATTAAAAAAAGCAATCCTAAGAGGTAATTGCTTAACCCGAAAAATTCATCGCAAACCGATAGGAATCAATAAAAATACCGGTTATATATTATGGGCCAAAATCAATCCGGTTTGCCCCGGTCCTGAAGGGAGCCGGATTATTTTTGGCGGTTACATCTAAAACTCTCGGAAATATGTAAATTTGATTTAATTTTCTTTTTGTATTTTTATTCTACATAAACAAATTGTCACAATATTAAATTATTGACCAGTATGAATGAACAAAAAATTGAAAAGATAAGCACAACCGACAATCAAAAGAAAGAAATCCATAAAGCAATTCAATCCGGTAACTACGCCCACAACGAAAAAGTCTGGACATACTTTGTTGCACATTTAATCTTAAACAGTAAGAATAAAAAACAACTTTTGGAAAAATTCCTGGGTGGAAATAGTATAAAGGAACCCTGTGTAAAGGAAATGGAGATATGGTATGAGGCCCAACCCATTTCACCACGAAAAGGGGTGAGCGGAAATAGTGAAGGGAACACATGTTTGGACATGTCCTTTGGTGCCATAAAAAAAAGAGAAGAAACAGACGGTGGCATTGAATTCTCTCCCAAAAAAGGCTGCACATGGGCCTGTTTTATAGAAGCAAAAGTACTCTCCGACTGCAGCACAGATGTGAGTTACGACCCATTCCGCAACCAAATTACCCGTGTAATAGAAAATCTGGTGACATTTCAAAACGCTAAAGAAAAAAGCAGTTACCCCAACCCCTGCTATTTTACATTGCTGACACCACGGGCATTTAAAGAAAGGCCCTATTCAAAATTATACGGATATAAATATTTTGAATACCATGACTGGCAAAGAATAGAACAAGATTTTGAATTATGCTGCATTGACAAACGAAAGGAAAGCCGGTGGGAATATCCAAAATACATTTCCAAACGCCTCTCCACCCTCAAACTAAACTGGGTAACCTATGAAGAGATCATTGAACAAGAGCTGGGCATAACTAATTTTGATCTGCTGGAGTTTATTAAGGTGAAGAACCGGAAAGAACAGAAAGAAATAATGGATGAAGGGATGAAAAAAGAGAAGAGGTATTTTGATAAAATAAAAGAAGAGCTGTTTAAATATCTAAAAGAAAATGAATTGGCTTAACATATTGGGCCAAAATCAATCCGGTTTGCCCCGGCCCTGAAGGGAGCCGGATTGATTTTGACGGTTACATCTAACACTCTCGGAAATATGTAATTTTATGGGTTAATGAAATAAATATTTTTACAATAATGTATAATATATTTCACAATAATACATATCTTTGTAAATAATACATTACATTATAAAATCGAAGTATATTATTTATCCCAAAGGCCAGGAACTACTTGAAACACTTGGAGAGCAAATAAAACTTGCAAGACTCCGGCGAAAACTTTCAATGGAAATGGTATGTGAAAGGGCTATGATAAGCCGAATTACACTTACTAAAATTGAAAAAGGCGATCCTTCTGTAAGTTTGGGTGCTTATTTTAAGGTGTTGTCCATTTACAATCTTGAAAAAGACATAACCGTATTGGCCAAAGATGATGTATTTGGTAAGAAACTGCAAGATATAGGATTAATCACAAAAAAACGTGCACCCAAAAAACAATGACACAACAAAACAAAATATATGTATTCGAGCAATTTGGAGACGCTCCAAAATTGATGGGTATCCTAAATGTTGACAAGGTAAGAGGAAAAGAAACATTCTCCTTTGAATACAATAAAAACTGGCTTAAAACAAATTCCTACCCTTTACTTGACCCCGACATACAACACTACAATGGCATTCAGTATCTTCAAGATGAAAACAAGCCAAACTTTGGGATATTCCTTGATTCCTCTCCAGACAGATGGGGCAGGGAACTTATGCAGCGCAGGGAAGCAATTTATGCCAGAAACGAAAACAGAAAAAGAATTCACGTAGCCTCTGCTATGACAATGTTGGGCTACTATGACGGGTATAACGAAAATGTAAGCTATCTTGAAATAGCTGATTTTTTAACCCGGCATTCTGTTAATCCGCACAAAAATCTACAGGAACTATTTCGTAGGATTGCATTTAACATCAGCGTGTCAAATTGTGATGACCATCTCAGAAATCACAGTTTTATATTTGACAAAAAAGGTATTTCACTTTCCCCGGCTTATGATATTAACCCAGATGAAATAGGACATGGGTTAAGCCTGAATATTTCCCTGCATGATAACAGCCTTGACCTGGAAATTCTAATGGATACCCATGAATATTACGCGCTTCAAAAAGACGAAGCCTTGCAGATAATTGAACAAGTAAAAGGTGCAGTATCAGGATTTGATGTTGTGGCAAAAAAGACCGGGTTATCAAAAACAGAAATTGACAAAAAAGCTGTCGCATTTAAACAAGCAATGAGATAAAGAATAAACCTGCTTTATTTTTGAGCCCGGGTATAAATGTAAAACAAGATAGATAATTGTTAACAGAATTAGCATGTATTTGTTGCCAAAAAACAATATCGTTTGAATATTTTGAAATCTAAAAATCATAAGGTACTTGACAAATAATGTGAAAGATTATATTATTGGGCCAAAATCAATCCGGTTTGCCCCGGCCCTGAAGGGAGCCGAATTGATTTTGCCGGTTATCACATAAACAACCGGAAATATATAATGTTGATTTTTTAAATATATACACCTGAAATAAATAGCGTTTTCGCTGAAAATCCGGGCTCCCTTCAGGGTCGGGGCAAAACCTGATTTTCAGCCCGTATTGGTAGTAATTGTTAAAATTTTTTACACGAATCTATCTTGTAAAAAAAAATATACTACCTGACGAGAATATAAAATGCAGAATTTTGGAATTACGGTAATCCGATTTGATAACCATGAAGTTTTTGAGAAATTGGAAAATGTGGTGAATAAAATCAAAAGGTATTTGGATAATAATGGAAGAAAATTTATTGTATAGATAGTTTCTTAAGCTTGTTATTTGCTTGAAATGTTGGGAAATACATTAATTCAACCTGTGCTGGGTTCATCGTGTAAGTTCCTGTATATCTAGGAGTCAAGATTATTTCAAAAGAATATTCCCCCGCTTTTAATCGTTCGCAAAAAATTGTTGTTTTGTGTTTAAAATATTCCCGATGTGTTTCATTACAATAATTATTTTTCTTTTCAGCATATGAGCATCCACCTGGTATTGGAATATTGATCATTAAATATTCAGCATCTTTTTTAATTTTTACATTTGCGATAAGTTTTACTTTTTCTCCGGATTTAAGAAATCCATCTGTTTTATTGTCAAAATATGTTGTAATTTCAAAATCATTCTTCCTTTCTTCTGGTTGAGGGTTAAAATATTCCTGGTAGTGTATCAGATATACGGGAAAATCACCTTTTTTTTCAATTTGAATCTCCTGGTCTGGTTTCAATTTCATATCAAACGGAAATTCGGTTATATTTTTTGATATGTCTCCACGTATATGCAATACCGTCTCATCCAGTTTCTCCTTTCCTCCTATCAGGTCAGGAAGAATGGTTTCAATGATCTGAGCCGACTCATATGTATTCCGCCAATGTCCATTATTACGTTTTTCAAAAAAGTAATTCATGATTTTCAATAACAAATTTTCATGATCATTGGTATCGAGTTTATAAATGGAATATGCCAGCAACGTATTTTGTATAGTATTATCTGATAAGCTCCAATTTCTTGTAGTGTCTGAAAAATAAACATTCCCAAATAAAGTAGTATCTGTATAATATTGCAATGTATCAATATTGTATGAAATTTGTCTAAACTGTTTTAATTGAATGAATTTCAACAAGTCATTCAATCCTAAATTCATTTTCCCAATTCTCGTAACATATTTTTCATAATCTGCTGAAGCATTGAGTAGGTGCAGGGCTTTCAAAAGCCTTAACTGCAAACCAACATTATGATTGTTTTCAAGTTTCCATACCAGTTCCGATGCCAATACCTCTTTATTAATATCAATTTCATAGCCCATTTTCTCAGCTTTTAACAGTGCTTCTAATACGTGCATCGTAATCCAGTAATTATCTTTTGAATTTTTCCACCATCCCCATAAACCCGATTCTTTTCGGTTTTTGATCAATAGCCTGATTAATTTTTTAGCTTTTTGATCTGACCTGAATGGTTTTTCGTTATATGATGCAATGGTTTTTTCAGCTAAAAGAGCTTTTAATTTAGATGCAATTTGTTCATTGCAACCATAAACATAATTGATCACATAGCTTATTTCATCTGCAATGACATCCAGCACATCTGATCTTGCATAAATATTCACAGTCCCGAGTGTTGTATCGAATACCGGATGAATGATTGTATCATGGTTTAAAACATAAAATTCTCCGTTGGCTTCTTTCAGTCCTACGGGGAATACAGGGATATCTCTTAATTCACCATCGAAATAACCGTCTTCCTTTTCCAGTTTATACAATATTTTTAATGAATCTGCTTTTGCAATAACTGGCAACGTATCCAATACAGCATCTTTGCAAAATATGTTCCGGGTAAATAATACCGTATCATTTAATTCAAACGTTGTCTTCACCCAAATGGAATCAGTGGTATAATTAAGCGTTTTCCCAATAGCATACGTGGAGTCTGACATGATCAAAAACCGGGGTGCTGCCAATTGAGCCATAAAGGGCTTGTATGATTTTATGTACCCTTGTTCCTGTCCCGATTGCCTCTTCCCATTCATAGCAAGGTAATAGGTTTCCCAGCTGGTGACATCATCTGGGAATATTACATCAAATACTACCTTACCGTCTTGGTCTGTTCTCAGGGTAGGTTTCCAAAATGCAGCATCAGAAAAATTTTGCCGTATTGAGCTCGCACCTGTCGATTCCGTGAGAAGTGCAGGACTAAAATCAGCGCCTTTTGCTCCCATATTCCGGAATTGCAAGAAATTGACAATATTATGTAATCCTTTCTTTGTTTCAATGATCACTACCCCATTGGCACCTCTTATTCCATATATAGCTGTAGCTTCATTTCCTTTTAGCACCTTAATGCTTTTTATATCCTGAGTCTTTAATTCAGTCACTATTGATTCTTCAGTACATACCAGCCCGTCAATAACAAAAAGAAGACTCTCCATATTTGGAGAACCTACGCCCCTGATCCTTATTCCATGGGGGGCTCCTGGCGCACCGGAATTTGCTGCTATAAACACGCCCGCAGCTTCCCCTTGTAACACTTCTGATCTTAGTATAGGTATACTTTCAATGTCTCTTGACTCTACCACTTCAATAGAAGATGTTAAATCATGTTTTTTTACTGTTCCATAACCAACCACTATAATTTCATCCAATTGTTGTGTTGATGGTTCAAGAGTAATATCATAATTAAATCGTTGACTCACTTTAAAGGTTTTTTCTTCATATCCTACAAAACTCACTTGTATTTCTGCATTCCGTGAAAGTAAATGAAGTACATAATGGCCGTCTATATCTGTAGTAGTTCCATTTGTAGTTCCTTTTTCAATAATATTAGCTCCTATCATGGGTTCTCCATTCTCATCGAAGACATCTCCCTCTATCGTTCCGACAAAATCTGTAAAAAGATGATCCAGATGATATTTAGTATATATTTTGTTAATCTTACATCGTTCATAATTAAATGATGTCCTCGCCCCTGAATTAGCGATAATATCATCAATAATACCATCCAATTCAACACTAAAACTATCTTTCTTAAAATCTTTTGGTTGAGTAATGACTTGGTACGTTTGCCCATCAGGCTGAATATATATAGAATCTTGCATATAATATTCTGCCCCAAGATACAGGAAAGCCAATCTATAATTTCCTTTTTTTAAATGATGAAAGACATTGACATTGCCGGGATATATCCTTAAATAGTGAGGGTCTTCATGTTTAAAAACCAGTATACTCAATGGAGTTTGATGACCCTTTTCATTTTCGGTTCGAAAACTAAGATTAAGTTTACCAGCATCTTCATGAGTATACTCTGGATTTTGATAATCAATATATTTAAATTTTTTAAGATAATTATAAAAGTTCCATTGTTTATGCAATAATTCTTTGGTAAGAACAACATCTTGTAGTCCGGGTATTGAATTGTATTGATACAAATAGTCGGGATAATAACGTGATGCATCTATGCTTTTCATTTTCAGCAACTCCGGAGAAAATATATATTCATAATAAGGGTCGTGCTTAAAAACAATTGAGAATTCATCAATGAGCGTAAATCGTGCATTCCCGCTAACCGGCCCGGCAAGATTTTTCATATAATACCTCCTATCTGTAGGATTCAATAATTGTATGCTCTCCCCCTGTTCAAGATATGCATACTTGTCTTTGAATGTATTCTTGTAAGGGAATATATATTTATACAATAACCTCTGTTCCCAAAAAGATAATTTAGGTTTTACTTCATAAATTTTTACCTGTGGATGAACGAGGTCTTCATTTAAACTCAGTATTGTTTTTTTCCCTTTTTCAATGTAAATATCCTTGATCTTAATGGTACTGGTGCTTGTTCTGAGCTTTAATTCATGATATCCTTCACGTATTCTGAATGAATAAGGCTGGTTTGTTGTTGACCAACTAAAATAAACAGGCTTGTCATCGACATATATAACATGAACAGGTTGGATGACTCCTTCTGAGATCACAAACGGAGCAAACTGCGTGATCGAATCATTTGCATTATCGCGGTACGAGTAAATGGAGTCGCCAGGGTAAATAAAATTATAATACTCAATTGAATCAAGTCTTTTTGTTGCTTTCCATGCAGAATAGTCCAACGCTAAAGATCCTTCTTTTGATGATTTTTTATGTTCAAAATAATTGATCATTCTTTTGCTTTTTCTTTTTTTCTCAATATAAGGGACAACAGGGGCCCTATAATCAAATTTACTTGTTATGGAATAAGCTGTGATGTCAACACCGGGAACCGGCTTGCCTTTATTGTCAGTAACCAATAATTCGATCTTCGTTTTCTTTCCTGGATATACAATATGCGGTTCAATGGCCTGAATATTAAGCTTACGATCCAATAACGGAATGCTGTATGTTGCTTCCTTTACTTCTCCTCCCCAAAGATAACTTATTGTTATATAATAGTTTTTTTTTGTTCTGGTTTTGCATTCAATATGCAATGAATCGGAATAACCTCTTAATTTTTCATTATTCCCTTTATATATGTTGTAGACAAAAGGAATATTCCGTGGATTGTCTACTGTTAGATGAATTGAATCATAATCGCGCTCTGAAATGACCCGGATTAAAGATGGCTGTTCTGAAATGTTAAATGTTTTGGAAAGGCTGTCGGAGGTTACGGTGTATGTTGCATAATAAGGTTCCAATAAAAAGGTATGTGGTATTTCTCCTTTGTGTATTGCTGTAGTGTTTCCAAAATGGTCAATGGCAAAAACAAAAGCTTGTCTTGTTTCTGGCTTTCCATTATTGAAATAAGTAAAATGTAATGAATCATTTTTCAATTGTATATCAAATTCATCATGTGAATGATAATAATTTACTTTTTTTCTCTCGGTAATAATCTCATTATCTGAAGTTAATAATTTTACTTTTATTTCATATTCAATATTCACCTTTGGAAAAAGCGTATCAGGGATGGTGATCTCGGTCTCATTAGTGGGTTCAAGCTGTTGTTCATGTTTCAATATTGTATCAGGTATATACACGTGCTTAGCATGGCATTTATAAATCTGAACAGGGCTTATCATAATATGTATTCTTGCATCCAATAAATTCAGGTCATTATCATCTGTTCCTTTTACAAACAGCTTAAATGGTTTATTTCGGTAATGCACTTCATCAGAAGTTCGTATTGAAAGTTTTGTTTTTGACAATTCATAATCTTCATATACAAATGTCTCTTTAATAAATTTCTTACGCGGCTTTAATTCCAATGCAATTGAATATTCCCTGTCTAATTGCATATTCAAAGAATCATGGATATAAAATTGGTATTCATATCCGCCTTTCCGGTAGGGTGTAAGTTCGGTTAATTTTACTTTTTTATTATATTCTCTGAATCCATCCAATATCACATTCACTTTTCTTTTTACAGGTTTGCCTTTTTTAGTAAGGATAAAAGCCTTGAATTTAACAGTATCTCCGGGTTTGTATTTGGGTTTATTGAATACCAGATAGCCGGTATGTTTCCTTCTAAATTTATGATAACCACAACGTTTTGTGTCAAATAAACAAGCTATTTTCCTTAAAAAACGTTTAACTCTATAAAATCCACTGAAATATCGGCCTTCAATTAATGACCTGGCCCCATCAACAGGCAGAGATACAACAGACCAGACCGGACGCCATACATATTTCAGAGGGGTTCCGTACATTACTTTCCGATAATTTCTCTTAAATAATGAATTATTATACTTCCTTGTAAGATCAAAATATGCAGTGGTCCCATTATATGTAACACTTAATAATCCTTTTTGGTTCGATTTTTTATCTATATAGCAGTGGGTTAAGTCATCATAATGCAATTTTTTCCATCTTACTTTCACCTTTGCATCATCAATTATATTTCCTCTTAAATCATATACCCGGATGCACAAATCGGTGTTATTATTAAAAATATAAACATCAAAATCATGTATTGATGTAATAAAATATTCTTGCTTGTTTTTGTTGGCAAATGTCTTTAAATAATGGCCGGGCTCAAATTTCTCTTTATATTCTTTGTCTGTAGGGAATGAATCAATTAATGTATGAAAATAAGATGTATCAACAATTCTTTTATTTTTTTTATAAATTTCTTTCGCTTCTTTGTCTTTTAGTTTGTAAATATAAGTAAGGTAACTTGTTTTTCTGCTTTTAATTAAATCCTGACAATTAATATAATGTAATTGGGATAAACCAATAATAATTATAAGTAGAAGCAGTCTGACTTGTCTCATTGGTTGATATTTAAAGTTATATTTTTTAACCCAGCATTTTAAAAATGATAATGAATAACAAAAGCTAATGTAGCAAAAAAAAATAAGTTAAAAAAATGCCTCTTAAATACGATCCTTTAGAATTTGTTAATCTTCCATTAAATTTATTTTTCTTTTTGTATTTTTATTCTACATAAACAAATTGTCACAACATTAAATATTGACCAGTATGAATGAACAAAAAATTGAAAAGATAAGCACAACCGACAATCAAAAGAAAGAAATCCATAAAGCAATTCAATCCGGTAACTACGCCCACAACGAAAAAGTCTGGACATACTTTGTTGCACATTTAATCTTAAACAGTAAGAATAAAAAACAACTTTTGGAAAAATTCCTGGGTGGAAATAGTATAAAGGAACCCTGTGTAAAGGAAATGGAGATATGGTATGAGGCCCAACCCATTTCACCACGAAAAGGGGTGAGCGGAAATAGTGAAGGGAACACATGTTTGGACATGTCCTTTGGTGCCATAAAAAAAAGAGAAGAAACAGACGGTGGCATTGAATTCTCTCCCAAAAAAGGCTGCACATGGGCCTGTTTTATAGAAGCAAAAGTACTCTCCGACTGCAGCACAGATGTGAGTTACGACCCATTCCGCAACCAAATTACCCGTGTAATAGAAAATCTGGTGACATTTCAAAACGCTAAAGAAAAAAGCAGTTACCCCAACCCCTGCTATTTTACATTGCTGACACCACGGGCATTTAAAGAAAGGCCCTATTCAAAATTATACGGATATAAATATTTTGAATACCATGACTGGCAAAGAATAGAACAAGATTTTGAATTATGCTGCATTGACAAACGAAAGGAAAGCCGGTGGGAATATCCAAAATACATTTCCAAACGCCTCTCCACCCTCAAACTAAACTGGGTAACCTATGAAGAGATCATTGAACAAGAGCTGGGCATAACTAATTTTGATCTGCTGGAGTTTATTAAGGTGAAGAACCGGAAAGAACAGACAGAAATAAAGGATGAAGGGATGAAAAAGGTGAAGGCGTATTTTGATAAAATAAAAGAAGAGCTGTTTAAATATCTAAAAGAAAAAGAATTGGCTTAACATATTGGGCCAAAATCAATCCGGTCTGCCCCGGCCCTGAAGGGAGCCGGATTGATTTTGCCGGTTACCACATAAACAACAAGAAATATGTAATGATGATTTTTTAAATATATACCTGAAATAAATAGCGTTTCCGCTGAAAATCAGGGCTCCCTTCAGGGGCCAGGGCAAAACCTGATTTTCAGCCTATATTGGTAGTAGCTTCTATAAATTAGTAAATGAATTCATTATATGACAAATAAAAACTTTATACTCAAAATCATTGCATTGTATGCAATTGGTTTTATATGCCTTTTAATATATTTTAGCACCGGCAATACCGGCATTTTTGCCATCTCTTCCTGGAATATTCTGCGTTTTGCTCTGCTCATTGCCGGAATTGCAATCCCGGTTATTGTTACTTTTATGGTGATTAAGAAGTATGTTTGGGGTGAGTGAGGGAAATGATTAAATGGACAGTATATATTACAAAGCAATTTTAATGAACTAAATTATAATAAAACTTATCAAAAAAGCTAATTGCCTCATTTTCAAGTGTGGAATTCTATTAAAATTCATTTCATTATCTTTATATTCTAAATAAATATGATTATTTTAAAAAAGACTGCTCTATGGATTATATAGAAGAAAAAACATATCATAATTGGAGCGAACATGTTAAAAGATTTCTTTACAGCAACTTCCTTCTATGGAAATATATTATTAATTAAAAATGTTTTTTAAATGAAAATAATAATAATTACAAGTTACGAATTCTGGGAAAATAAGGATTTACAAAAAGAATTTGAAATGATTGATTTTAATAATTACAAATTAGTTTTAAAAGTAAATAAAGGGCATATTGATTTGAATCACATTACAAGAAATAATGAGCTGAAATATATGCCTTTAAAACATACCGATTGGGAAGTCTTTGATTTTAGAAGTCTATTTACATATTTTGACCCAAAACAAAAACCATGTAAGATAGAATTTTATTTGGTTAAAAATGAAATAATCAGCAAATATCAAATTCAACAAGAATTAAAATATAAGTTAAACACAAAATTCTCTCATTTAATTGATACGGTACGAAAAATTAAAAACGATGAAATAGATGAAATATATAATTTCATCCACGGAATATTATATAAGAAACTGCTCCAAGAGTTCTGCAAATTACATTATAATTCAGATAGAATGTCATTAGCAAAGCACAGTCCATTAAAACCTCATTTTTTTAAATATGATTATCTGAATGAAAGAAAAAGAGATTATACAGATAAATTCACTGGCCTTAAAATAGATGAAAGGAATAAACAATTTTCTTTGGATAATGATGAATATTTTAAATGGGCCTTTCATTGGATAACTCATGATTATCTTGAGAAATATTACTTCGCATAATCATTAAAATCTCATTTTCCGGGTATTGATAATAGCGTTGAAATTTCAACCCGAGGCCTTGCCATCGGGCTGAAATATTATAGGCTTTCAGCCCGGGTATTATTAAAGAAAGCAGGAGTATTTTGTTCTAAGTTAGATGAACTAATACTAAACATATACTTAAAAACAAATCCCCCCTACTCCTCAATAAACTTCTCTTCTTGTTCGATATGGTCTGCGGGTTTTACATGCAGAAATTAGGCAATGAGGGTTGTTTGTAATATGAAGACATATAATGATTTTTTGTTACATTTTACTATAAATAATCAGACAATGAATAACGTCTCATTATTTACAAAAATTAATTCTTTGCTAGAGCCTTTGAAAACAGAGGCAAACGATTATATTGATTTTTTGATTAATAAGAAAAAAATCAAAAAGGTACAAAAAACACGGAAAGCCGGATTTCTAAAAGGCAACATTAAAATGTCTCCTGATTTTGATGAGCCATTAGACGACTTTAACGAATATATGCAATGAATTTATTACTTTTCCTCCCCATAACACTTAAATCCCTTACATCAACATCCAGGATATCTGCTATTTTGTTAAGGACTTAGAGGCTGGGTTTCGATTTGTTGTTTCAATAATTGGTTACCACCACATAACTGTTCCCGATTTGTTCGGCAAGCAATGTTTGAGTTCGTCCCTGTTCTTTTAACACTTCTTTTATTCTGTTCATAATCTATTTATCAACATTTAATAAAACTATATTGTTGATTTGTAGTTAAATATATTGTATAATTTATAAAAATGTGTGATTTCAAAAATAATATAAATGCAGGGAAATGCCAAAAGTGCTGCTGGGAGAAAATTTGTATGGTTTGGCTGAGAGGTGTTATAAGAAGTTGAAAGAGTACCCGGGTAATTTTTAAGCTCCCTGCAGTATGTCTTTCTCATAGAGAGGGATCATTGAAAACCTGGGTGACTTGATATATTTTTTGGCGATATATATTCTACATTCATCTATTATCTTAAAACTTTCAATTCCTAAATTCATCTTTATACTTTGAAATTTCAAATGAAAATTCCGGCATAATTAATGAATCCAATTCTAACTATGACTTTTTTACGCCTCTACACGTCTTTTGTGGAGACAATACCTGATAAAAAAATTACTGAATTTGTAACCAAAAAATTTTTTCCCCGTAATAAGTTAAACTTGTTTTGACAAAATAACAAGTATATAAAAAACTGAATATTAACCAAAAAAGAAGGAGGACTAACATGAGAAAAAAACACAGAGTAAAAAATGGGAAACGATACGCTGTGCTTGTCAAAGTGTTGAAAGTAATAAACTTAACCGTGGCATTCCTTTTAACATTTACCTTTTCACTTTCTACCGTAACAGCACAAGAAAGCATCAACGCCTCAGGCGATAATGCTTCGGGCAGCGGAGGCTCGGTAAGCTATTCCGTTGGGCAGGTTGTGTATCAAAGCCATACCGGATCAACAGGATCGATAACGGAAGGCGTTCAGCAACCTTATGAAATATCGGTAATAACAACCCTTGAAGAAGCCGAAGGCATAGCCCTTTTGGCTACGGCTTTCCCAAACCCGACCGACAATTATCTTACATTAAGTATAGATGATAATGTACAGACAAGGAATGCCCTGTCTCAACTATCTTTTCAACTGTACGACATGAACGGAAACCTTTTACAAAGCGAAAAGATTACAGGCAACCAAACAAGCATTGTTATGAGCAATCTTGTGCCGGCAACTTATTTTGTAAAAGTAATACAAGATCAAAAAGAAATAAAAACATTTAAAATTTTTAAAAATTAAGGAGGACTAAACAATGAAAAAATTATTTACAATTTTAGCAATTATTACATTAGCAGCAACTGCCTTCGCGCAATCACCCGAAAAAATGAGTTATCAGGCAATAATAAGGGATGTTAGTAATAATATAATCACAAATCAATCGGTAGGAATGCAAATCAGCATTCTGCAAGGCTCTGAAAGTGGAAGCGCAGTTTATGTTGAAACACAAAGCCCCACCACCAATGACAACGGATTAATAAGCATTGAAGTTGGTGCAGGTAGTGTTGTAAGCGGTGATTTCGGGACAATTGACTGGGGCAGTGGGCCATATTACATAAAAACCGAAACCGACCCTACAGGTGGAACCACATACACCATCACCGGAACAAGCCAGCTATTGAGCGTGCCTTATGCTTTACATGCCAAAACAGCCAATGAAACAGACCCGGTTTTTGATACGTCAGTGGCAGCAGGAATTACCTCATCAGACATAACTAACTGGAATAACAAGCTATCGGATTATACAGAAACACAAACATTAGCTGATGTTATATCATTAGGCAATTCAGCAAATGGACAGATCAAAAACGTAACAGACCCAACAGACAATCAAGATGCTGCTACCAAAGCGTATGTTGATGGTTTAATTCCCAGTGGAGCTACAGAGTATGTATTCAGCCCTTTCACATATACAAATGTAGATGGGAATCTAATTATTGATGAAGAATTTGCTGGTTCTATAAAGGCTACAACAAGCAATTCCGGTGTTCCTTATTATCTATACATCCCACTACCTTTACCAGCATCGGTAAAGGGGAATACACAAAAAATAACCAGTATTAAAATAACTTATCGGGTGGGGACAGCAAGCAATTATATAGATGAAACGGTCGTTCTTATTCGTCAACATAGCTCTAATACGACGACAACAGCTATATCAAGTACAATGAATAAAACATCTACATCATGGATGTCCAGCACGACAACTCCAGGTACAGAAACAGATGTAACAGGAAATGTAGTAGTAAGATTCTTACTGAATTTTGCAGGTACAACATCAAGTGACTGGATTAGAATAGGAAGCATATCCATATATATGACCGAATAATAATGTTCGCCTATTCATAGCTATTATATTTGAATGGAAGATGATTCAAAAAGGATCATCTTCCATTTTCATACTTATCCTCACTACACCTCTACCTTCCTTTATTGCAGTCTTATCTATTTCAATTAACCGTATACTAATTTAGTACCCACTAGCATTTCCTTTTTGTCTCTGCTTCGTTTTGAACAATAATATAATTCTTCACGAATTATTTGATGGTTCTATTTTTGATTATCTCTTTTAAAAATTATCTGCTTTATCCTGGTCCACATATAAATCAGACAAAAGTTCACTATTTTAGATATATCCTATGCAATCAATTAAAAAAATATTCTATATCACGTTGTTCATTCTTTTCATACATGCATGTGAAGAAGATAAAAAGCAACTTGAGGTTACTGCTACTGCTTACAACTCTTATCAGTATCAAACATCTGGGAATCCGGCAATAACAGCTTGGGGAGATACATTAAAACCGGGGATGAAGTCGCTTGCCGTTTCCAGAGATTTAATTGACTCCGGACTGACATACGGAACCACGATTAAAATTGAAGGACTACCGGGTGAGTATGTTGTCCGGGATAAAATGAACATACGATGGACCAAAAAAATTGACATTTATATGGGCCGGGATATTCACAAAGCAAGGCAATGGGGAAAACGGAAAGTAACCATTTTTTGGAAAGAAGATGATGAGAATGAATGATTTCAAATTACTGTTATCTGTTCAATACAACCAAAAATTTTATATCTTTGTTTTGTACTATAAAAATAATATTTTTACATTATTTTAAAAAAGTTAACATCATCTAAACTTAAATATTGTTATTAAAAATGAGCTGGCTTAGGTATATTATAATTTACATTTGCAGTATGCATTTACTTTCATTACATGCCCAAAATGCACCGGATACTGTTATCTCCAATACAATCAATGAAATACAACATACTCAAACCATTCAACATCCTGGACATCTAGCTTTTCATAAAATATACTCGCGGGTAGATTATACTCGTACATTTTTACAACCTTTTCAACTATCTCGCCATGACCAAAATTATTATAATGCTGAATTCGGTTATTCTCTGAAAGCTTTTAATGCCGGTTTTATATACAATTATACCTCGAAATTCAATTCCTATACAAACCGGTATAGTGGCCTTGTTTCTGCAAAAATTTTATCCGGTAAATTGACATGGTTGGTTTCAGGCGGGTTTCATTATGCTACCAAGGCCCTCAGGTTAGATCATATACTCTTTATATTTGATGAACCGGCTTTGTTCAAAGTAAAAGATATTTTTTATCATGTTTCTTTTTCTAACCTTTTTATTTACCAAAAATTATTTTTCTCAGCCACCTTTTCGGATGTTAATGACTACAATAACGGGTACGTTCATAATTTACTAGGTTATCATTTTACCATTCATAATCTTCAATTAACGCCCGGTATTCATTATAGCCAATTGATATATGATAAATACCCTGAAGAAGATATTTATTATGATACACAGCCTCTTGCAATAAATCTTTCTGCAATCTATAAAGAATATATTGCCGGATTAAGCTTTAATGGAAATAAATATACGTTTTCAGCAGGATATCATGCATTTAAAAACATTCTATTTAACATTAATTATACAAAAACAATCTATGATTATGTGGACTTTTTTAAAATATCCCTTATATATCATCATTAGTCTTTTGTTTGGGACAATAATTTCGTGTGAAAAAGAAATTATTAATAATAATAATGAAAAACTTAGTTATTATAATTCCGGTGATTCATCATATAGTCACGAAAAACCTCATTATGAGTTCGATATGAAAATAACGTATCACGGGTTAAATGATTCATTAGATGTTAGCATTTATGATCTGGCATGCTCAACTTCTGATATTCTGAAAATAACCATATCACCACAAAACAATCCTGCCTCCTCATATCATTATGAATGGAGTCATACAGATAACTCTGTAAATCAACTAGTAGTTCGTGATAACAGGGATTATACTATAGTGGTTTCTGAAGATTCAAACAATTATGCAGTTGTATCTTTAGAATTAACAGACTATTATTCTAGTAGTCGTTGCTATGTAATCCCCACTGCTTTTTCTCCCAATAATGATGGTGTAAACGATGTTTGGGAAATTCCAGGTTTAAATGATTTATATCCTTCCTGTCAAATAGACGTTTTTACAGAGAGTGGTGTAAGAGTCTTTAAGTCTACTGGCTACAACAAGCCATGGGATGGCACATATAAAGGGAAAAAACTGGCAGCTGGTGACTATTATTTCAAAATTGACCTGTCACAGGGTTCGGAAGATTATTTCCTTACAGGTTCGGTTACCATTATATATTAGATCAATACAGAATATATATCATAAAGAAAAAGTTATCACTCTCATAATCGTCATATCAGATTTCATGAGTCTATTTTATGATATCATAACAGGTATAGCAATGGTTGATATATTTAACAAAATTGTGTTTTTAGGTATCACTGGAGAAAATCCCAAATTCAAAGCTCAACACTGGTGATATTGCAAGATTAACCTTTTTTCCATCATTTTAAATGTTAATTTTTAAGTATCTTTGAAATAAATTGCATCATCCAATGCGTAAATTATATCTTTCAGTTGTTTTTATATTCATCTGTTTTCAAACATCTTCTGATTATTTAATGCCTGTGGATAGTCCCGACAGAGCTTCTGTAAATACATTGGAATTAACCGAAATCGGCCGGTTTGGTGTGCTCAGGAAGGCGCGCCCGGGAGTTCCTGCACATTACCATACCGGTATTGATATCAAAAGGCCTTCCGGGAACTATAGCGACGAACCCATCTTCCCTATTGCCGAAGGAGTGGTAATAAGTAAACGCTGCGACGGCCCGTATGCCCAATTGATCATTGAACATGAACACAATAAAAGATTCTGGACAGTATACGAACACATTGCCGGAATATGCGTGAATGTAAATGAACCTGTTAATCCACATACTCCCATTGCCAGGTTTATGAACAAAAACGAACTGGATCAACACGGTTGGCAATTCGATCATTTTCATTTTGAAATCCTAAAATCGCAACCCATCCGTTTAAATGATGATGATACACATCCTGACAGGCACTATGCTTCATATACACTGGCCTGCTATACGAAAGAAAAACTCGAAAAACATTTTCATGATCCGTTTATTTTCCTTTCAAAAGAATAATTTTTTTTATATTTTTATCTTTGTATTTAATATAGAATACAGGAATCAGAAGAAGTGTATGTTGAGTGCTCTTCTAACTTCTAAAACAAATCATCCCCCTAAACTCACACTCTATTTATGAACTTTAAAATAATATATACATATGAACCGGGCCATCAAAAAATTCATAATCGTCTTACAATTACTCTTCATGTTCTTCTTGTCGTCGTATGCCCAAAAATACACGTTATTCACCGGGTTGTCAGGTAGCCTTGGAGGAAATGTGTATCACTTTAACCCCTCCTCTATTTTTACTTATGCAGATTTTAAACCTACGGCAGCTTATTCGGTAAGCCCGGAAATTGGATATTATTTTGAAGACAATTTATTTTTTAAATCAGGGCTGATGTATGCGGTAGAGGGTTATTCCATTGCTTATAATTATATTATTCAGGATGATAATGATCCAAGCATACCTGATGAAACAACCATAACAATATCATCATTAAGAGTGCCTATATATGTTGGCATAGACATATATAACGGACGAAACCTCCGTTTCAACCCTTCATTGGGTATTGAACCCCAATTTGTGCTCAACACAAATGAATCCACTCGTTTTATAAATGGTTCAACAAAATCCTCCAACATCATTCAAGATAATTTAAACAATTTTCTAATTGATATCATGCTGGATATAAGCATGGAATATAAATTCAATGAAATATTTAGTTTAAGTCTTATTCCTTTCATTGGCAAAGGCATACTTAAATTAGACAATGAATACATGAGTTCCGGTAAATTTAGATATGGCTTGCAATTGGGACTGGTTTATAATGTTAAAAAATTACATTGATAAACCGGTCCTTTGAAATCATTAACCATACGGATCATCATCAAATTCTTCGAGTCCGGAAACGTCCCTCCAGCTTTTTTTTGAATGAGTCACATCTTTGTAATAAGGACACGGGGGTATTATTTGATGCGCTTTAATGATAATGACTTCGCCACAATCATTGCACCTGAATTTGCCTCCCGGAACAGTTGAGCCATATTTTATGTTGTTATTATCCATAATGACGTTATTCTAAAAGGAAACTTCTATACATTTTATACAAGTTTTATACCTTTATTCCGTTTTCAATCAAAGAAAAAACAGCAATGACAGAAAATAAAAACAACTGCCTGGTTTGTAATGAAGAGTTGGTATATGAAAAGGAAACCAAAGAATATACATGTATGCTATGCCATGCCGTTCACCATTCTATGGTTTCATGCAAAAACGGGCATTTTATTTGCGATGAGTGTCACTCTGCTTCGGCATATGATATCATTACACTGTCTTGCACCAGGTCAGAATCAACCAATCCTTTTGAAATCATTGAACCATTGTTTTATCATCCGGCCATTAAACTCCACGGCCCTGAACACCATTATCTTGTCCCCGCCGCTTTAATCACTGCATATTATAATGCCACAGGGCAAAAAGAACTGTTGCCCAAAAAACTAAATGAGGCATATAAGCGGTCTAAAAAAATCCTCGGCGGGTTTTGCGGATTTTATGGTACTTGTGGCGCCGGGGTAGGCACAGGCATCTTCATCAGCTTGATCACAGAAGCCACTCCACTATCTTCAACCGAATGGCAGAAAAGCAATATGATTACTTCTAAAGCATTGTATGACATTGCAATAAATGGCGGCCCGCGTTGTTGCAAACGTAACACAATCCTGGCTGTTTACAAAGCAGTAGAATTTGTTGAAGAACATTTTCATGTCCAGCTGACTCTTCCTGACCATTACCAATGTAATTTTCACGAACTCAATGGGCAATGCCGAAAAGAAGATTGCCTGTATTTCCCTAAAAATACAACGTAAACAGGGGTTATTTTTTTATCACTTTCACTGTGTATGTAGAATTATCCGTTTGTATTTGCAAAAAATAAATCCCGCTTGTGAAATCACTAAAATCAATAGTCCTTTTTCCCTGTACGTCTGTAAAGCGTTGAATACATTTCCCACTTATGTCAATTATTTGCATGGATAAAATCGTATTAAAGTCATGCTTCAAGTTTAGTTCATTAACAACCGGAACAGGATAAATATTGAATGGAATTTCTTTACTTATATTGATATTAAATGGGATAAGTCCCAAATTTTTATACCATACAACTTTGTTGTCTCCCGATGATGCAGAAACCACATCTGTTTCACCATCATTATTAATATCTGCTGCAAAAACGGCACTTGCCCCAAAAACGTCATCATTAATAATGGTTTGATTTACAAACATTCCTGTGCCGCCTAAATTTTCATAATAAGCAATTTTTTCATCCCCGGAAGATGCTGAAAGGATATCAATATCACCATCATTATCCATATCATGTGCATCAATAGATTTAACTTTATCAACTTCTGCTGATACAATATGAACAGAATCAAACGTGCCTTGTCCATCATTCTCATACCAAAAAAGTGAGTCTCCTCCTGAAGTCACAGAAGCGCTGCCTGAAATGACATCCTGATCGCCGTCACCATCAACATCAGCAGAATGGATTGCTAATACATCTATTAAACTACTTGAAATAATATGAGGGGGTCCAAATGTGCCTGCACTGTCGGTATTTTCATACCATTCAATTTGGTCATGGCCTGCTAAAGCGGAAAGCACATCCAAATCACCGTCGGAATCAATATCTGATGCAAACACACAACTTGCACCATACGCTGTATCATTAATAACGTTTTTGGTGCTAAAATTTCCTGCACCATCTGTATTTTCGAACCATACTATTTCATCATCAGTGAATATAGCTGCAATGATATCATTGTCACCATCATTGTCTACATCACATGCATAAATTGAATATGTTTTGCCGCTGCTGTGAATAATTTGTTCCGTTCCAAATGACCCGGCATCATCCATATTTTCATACCAGGCAATTTTTCCATAAGAACCTGAAATAACATCATTATCATTATCCCCATCAATATCACATGCATATACAGCACGGCCTTCCATAATATTATTGTTCAATAATCCCGAATCAACATACGTACTATCTTTATTTTTAAGCCATCCAACCTCATCATCTAAAGTCGCTGATCTGGTGATATAAATAACATCCTGTAAATCATCCCCATTCAAATCTGTTACAAATACAGATTGCACCCCACTTGCACTATCTGTAATTATTTTTGGATTATCAAATATCAATTGAGAAAATACTAATTTACTCATTACAAAAATGATACTAAAAGTAATAAAGTGTTTAAATTTCATCTGTTTCCTCCTAATAAATTTTTTATTAATACAATGGTTTTTTATTCCATCTATTCAATATATAGACATTCTTTAAAAAATATTTGGCATAATTATAAGAATATTGTACGTGTTTTAAATAAATATGTTTCTTTAAAAATAGAATAAAAAAAGCCGGAATTTTCATTCCGGCTCCTCTTTGTTTACTAAAATATTCGTTATTTCACATCTATTTTCCGTTGTGCTTTTGCTTTTTCAATTTCCTTTTTTGGAATGGCGATTTTTAATACACCATCTTTGTAATTGGCATCAATTTTTTCTTCATTTACATTGTCCGGCAAAGCAAATGTTCTTTTGAATTGTGTGTAGCCAAACTCACGGCGCACATAATTTTCTTCTTCCTGCTTATCTTCCTGTTCCTTTTCAGCAGAAATGGTAAGCATGTTGTCGGTGACATCAATGTTAAAATCTTTTTTCTCCATACCCGGAGCAGCTACATCTACTTCATATTGTTTTTCATCCTCACTTACATTCACTGCCGGTACAGTGTAATCATTGAATGCGCTTTTGTTTCTTACATAATTATCATTGAAAAAACGATCCAATAAATCCGGAAAATCAAAGCCTGTGTTTATTCTTGGTAGCATAGTTCTACCCTCCTTTCTTTTTGATTATACAATAAATATTTATTTTTTTATTTTCAAAATTTATGCCAAAGCAGAGGGTTCGTCTATATGATTATAATTTTTGTTTATTAGTGCTTTATTGGCAAAAATATGTTTTGCCAATATCATGGCTTAACATATCTTGCATTCTGTCATTTTGTCATGCTTCCTGTCAGTTCTTTCTATTTGCAAAATAAATACGGTTTTCAAGCGTTTTAGCTAATCATTTAAATTAATTATTTTTCATTATATGGTAAATTTTGAATGATAATTGATAACAATTATTAAATTTGTTTTTTACATTATTAACAATTGCATCATGAAACGATTAAAAAAACGCTCTTTCACGTGGTTGCTGATTATTTCCTTATGTTTAGGATCAGCAGGTTTTATTTCTTTTAATTATACTGATGAGTTCAAGGTTATTAAAAACCTGGATATTTTTTATAATTTATTCCGTGAGTTGAATTTGTATTATGTTGATGAAACGGACCCTGAAGAGCTTATCAAAAACGGGATCAATGGAATGCTTTCAGAACTTGACCCATATACCAGTTACATTCCGCCTGAAAAGGAAAAAGACTTTCAATTCCAAACTACCGGTGATTATGGCGGAATAGGATCACTCATTCGGGGTGCAGGCAACTATGCTATCATTTCTCAACCCTACAAAGGATTCCCAGCCGACAAAGCAAATCTGATGCCCGGTGATACAATCATTAAAATCAATGATAAATCTATTGAAGGTAAATCATTGGAAGAGATAAGCAATTTATTAAAAGGAATACCTGGAACGCATGTGAATGTTACCATCCACCGTCCTTACATAGATACGGTCATGACAAAAAAAATAACACGTGAAGAGGTGCATATCCCAGCTGTTCCTTATTACGGAATTGTAGATAACAATATAGGTTACATTCATCTTCAACGTTTTACACGCGATGCTACACAAGAAGTAGAAAAAGCATTGAAAGAATTAACAAATGACAAAGGCGCTGAAAAAATCCTTTTGGATCTTCGGAACAATCCTGGAGGTTTGCTCGACGAAGCCATTAGTATTGCCGGGTTATTTGTGGAAAAAGGATCGGTTATTGTAAAAACAAAAGGTAGCATTGAAAAATTCAACCAAACGTATGAAACAGAAAACAATCCTGTGAATACAGAAATTCCACTTGCAATACTTGTAAATAATAATTCGGCCTCTGCATCTGAAATTATTGCAGGTGCGATCCAGGACTATGACAGGGGTGTTATAGTTGGAGAAAAAACATTCGGGAAAGGACTTGTTCAATCCACACGTCCACTTAGTTACGGTGCCCAGCTTAAAGTGACCACTGCCAAATATTATATCCCAAGTGGCAGATGTATCCAGGCACGAAATTATAATGGCGACAGCTCCGAAGATATTGCCGATTCACTGAGCAAAAAATTCACAACAGAGAACGGACGCGTTGTTTATGACCGCAAAGGCATAATGCCAGACATTAAAATAGAAGCCGAAAACCTGAGCAAGATTGCTGCCAGTTTGTATGCCAAAAATTTTATTTTTGACTTTGCCAATTTTTATACCGCAACAAATGACAGCATTCGATCCATTACCGGATTCAATGTGTCTGATACGCTTTATTCAAAATTCATTACCTTTTTAGAAGGGAAAGATTTTGATTATCAAACACGCAGTGAAGACCAGCTCAATGATCTCATTGAAATCGCCAAAGCAGAAAAATATTACCAAAAAGCAGAAGTACAATTTGATTCTTTAAAAAATATGCTTGCCCATGACAAACAAAAAGACCTGCGCACATTCAGCGAAGAAATCAGGCAATTACTTAAAGAAGAGATCATCAGCAGGTACTATTACACTGCCGGTAAATTACAAGCAACAATAAAAGAAGATAAACAAGTGCATGAAGCGCTTGGTATTCTTAAAGACATAAATCAATACAATAATATATTAACTGTTTCTTCAGATAACAGTTCTAAAAACATTAAGAATTAAATATTTATATAATTAAATATGAACTTAACCCGCACATCTCCTATCTGGCTGTTTATTGCATTCACATTTGCAATTTCCTGGGGAATGGTGGGGATTTTCTTTCTTACCGGTGGCAAATGGAATTCATTTTCAGCACAATTTATAGCTACCGGTTACATGTTTGTCCCGATGCTAGTATCTATTGGGATAATAAAATTTATTAAAAAGGGACGCCTTGTTAAAACGCTTTCCATTTCATTTAAATTCAATTCCTGGTGGGTTATTGCATGGATTATCATGCCTGTTTTAGCATTCTTAACATTAGGAATCAGCCTTTTATTCCCAAATATTCACTATTCTCCTGATATGCAAGGCATGTTTGAGCGATTTTCATCTATGTTATCTCAAGAACAGGCACAAGAGATTAAAAATCAGATAGCATCAGCCTCCATACACCCGATATGGCTGTCATTAATAAATGGAATGGTTGCAGGAGCCACCATTAATGCCATCGCTGCCTTTGGTGAAGAAACCGGATGGCGTGGATTTCTTGTTAATGAGCTGAAAGATAAGTCATTCATTCGATGTTCCTTGATTATTGGTTTAATTTGGGGAGTGTGGCACGCACCCATTATACTGGCCGGGCATAATTATCCTGAACATCCTTATATTGGTGTTATTATGATGATTTTTTGGTGCATCCTCCTAACACCTTTATTTCTTTATATCAGGATTAAATCAAAATCCGTTATTGCTGCTGCCATTTTGCATGGCACTTTAAATGGAACGTTCGGTATTTCATTCATGCTCGTAACCGGTGGCAGTGACTTATTGACAGGCATGACAGGATTGGCGGGCTTTATTTCATTGTTAATTGCCAATGGGTTGCTTTATTTTTATGATACCAAGTTAAGTCGTGATTCGATTATATACAAAAAAATAACATTTTAATTACCTGAACCTTAGGGAATCGTTAATCATTCAATCCGAAAAACAAAGTATAGTGGGAATCCAAACTTTCCCAAAGTCAAACAACTTCATTATGTGAAAGAACTATTTTGAATATTCCATTTTTCAATAGTCATATGACATTATTTTCTGGTTGTATTTCCCGAAGCGTTGCCATCGGGTTGAAATAATTAGGGCTTTCAGCTCATAAAATATATCATAACAACCCTAATTTTAATTTGTTCCAATTTTGGGGCAAGCGTAACGAAGTTAGCGGCTATTATGGACAAACTCTAAATAGAGTCTGTCTATAAACTTAAGTGTTTATAAAATTTTATCACGGCTCGGTTCGTGGCAACATACATAGATTAAACTTTAGAAAAGTAGTTTCACTAAGAGACAAACTCTATAAAGTTAGGCCAGGATATGTTCAATTTCGTCAATTTCTTCAGGAGTAAATTCCTGGTTATCCAATGCAGACAAATTGTCTTTAAGCTGTTTGACAGAACTTACACCAACCAATACAGACGTGATCCAATCGTTTCGTAATACCCAGCTTAATGCCATTTGTGCAAGAGATTGGTTGCGTTTTTCAGCCAGTTCGTTTAATTTTATAATGATTTCACGCTTTTCATCGGTTATATCCGCTTTTTTCAAGTATGTATAAGATTTTGAAGCTCTTGATCCTTTAGGAATAGAAGAAATATATTTATCTGTAAGCATTCCCTGTTCCAAAGGGGAAAAAGCGATTGCACCTATGCCTTCCAATGCCAACATTTCAAGCAACCCTTTTTCGGGTTCCCTTGAAAACATAGAGTATTTGGGTTGGTGAATAATAAAAGGCGTATTGGTTTCTCTTAATATTTTAATGGCCTTGGCTGTTAATTCTTTAGAATAATTTGAAATACCTATATACAATGCTTTGCCGTCTTTTATCAATTGGTTAAGCGCTAACATTGATTCTTCCAGTGGGGTTTCCGGGTCAGGACGATGGTGGTAAAAAATATCAACATATTCCAGTCCCATGCGTTTTAAACTCTGGTTGCAGCTTGCGATAAGATATTTTCTTGACCCCCAATTCCCATAGGGCCCCGGCCACATATCATATCCGGCTTTGGTCGAAATAATCAATTCATCTCTGTATATTCCTAAACCCTTTTTCAATATTCTTCCAAAATTTTCTTCTGCGCTACCGTAAGGTGGCCCGTAATTATTGGCCAGGTCAAAATGCGTGATGCCATGATCAAATGCTTCGTGCACTATTTCATTAGCTGTTCTAAAATCATCAACATGCCCAAAATTGTGCCATAATCCAAGTGAAATGGCAGGCAGTTTAAGGCCGCTTTTCCCACAGCGCCTGTAAGTCATCTGTTCGTATCGTTCAGGAGAAGGAATGTAAGACTCTTCAATCATATTCAATACAATTTATATTTTCACATTTGTTTCTTCTTCAATTTATCATGTAATTTTTTTTGAAATAAAAAGTTACAAAAATAAGATGATTTTAAAACATATTATCATAATTGGTAACAAAATTCATTCCGTTTTTTTCAAATCAATCATTATTTAGAATAGAGCCAGAATTGACCTTTAATGCGCTTCAAGCCAGTTATTCCCAGAACCGGCTTCAACAGTCAATGGCACTTTAAGTGTTATGATGTTTTCCATGTTTTCAACAACAATTTTTTGAATAGCCTCCAACTCAGGCTTATATACATCAAACACCAATTCATCATGCACTTGTAAAATCATTTTGGATCTGTATTGTTTTTGAGCCAGTTGGTTGTCAATTTGAATCATGGCCATTTTAATAATATCAGACGCAGAACCCTGGATGGGGGCATTAATAGCATTTCGCTCTGCCATTCCTCTAACGATTGAATTCCCGGATGCAATATCTTTCAGATATCTGCGGCGTCCCATGATGGTTTTTACATAGCCATGCTCTCTTGCAAATTGAATAGTACGATCCATATACGCCTTTACCTTCGGATAGTTTTTAAAATATCCTTCGATCAACTCACTGGCCTCGGCCTTGGGTATGCTCAACCGTTGAGACAACCCGTACACAGATATTCCATAAATAATCCCAAAATTAGCTGTTTTGGCTTTACGCCTCATATCACCAGTCACCTGATCTAATGAAACATTAAAAATTTTCGATGCGGTGACTGTATGAATGTCCAACTCTTTTTTATATGCATCAATTAAATTAATATCTTCGCTCATGTGTGCCATAATCCGGAGTTCTATCTGGGAATAATCAGCAGAAAACAGAGTATATTCTTCGCTTGACGGAATAAATGCTTTTCTGATCTCCCTTCCTCGTTCTTCACGGATAGGAATGTTTTGTAAATTCGGATTATTGCTGCTCAACCGCCCTGTTGATGTGATTGTTTGGTTAAATGAGGTATGTATTTTATTGGTTTGGCTATTCAGCAGCTTTGGCAAAGATTCAACATAGCCCGACATTAATTTTTTTATCGATCTGTATTCCAATATTTTATTGATTATTTCATGGGTGTCTTTAAGTTTTTCCAATGTTTCTTCGCTTGTTGAGTATTGTTTTGACTTTGTCATCTTGGGTGAATCGCTGATGTTCATTTTTTCAAATAATACTTCACCTAATTGTTTTGGTGAATCAACATTGAATTCCTCACCTCCTGCCATTTCAATAATGTCCCGTTTCAATCCGGCAAGTTCTTTATTTAATTTTTCTCCAAACCGGTTGATTTGTCCAATATCAAGCTTAACACCACTTAATTCCATATTCTTCAAAACATTGGTCAAAGGCATTTCAATATCCTTTGCAAGATTCATCATACCGTATTTTTCGAGTTCTTTTTCAAGTATTGGTTTAAGTCTGAATGTAACATCTGCATCCTCACAAGCATATTCATAAATTTTTTCCTGACTTAATGCACCCATACTTAATTGATTTTTTCCTTTTTTTCCGATCAGATCCTCAACAGGGATAGGTGTGTATTTAAGGTATTGTTCAGATAAGAAAGTCAGGTTGTGCCGGAGTTCCGGCTGAATCAGATAATGCGCAATCATGGTATCAAATAATTCTCCTTTTACCTTGATTCCATAAAGATTCAACATCAGAATATCATATTTCACGTTCTGTCCAATCTTTTTAATATTTTGATTTTCAAATACCTGTTTGAATTCTATTAGAATTTCTGTTGCGTGTTCTTTTTCTTTTGGCAGGGCTACATACCATGCCTTACCAGATGCAATAGAAAATGACATTCCGACCATATCTGCATGATATACATTCAATGATGTAGTTTCTGTATCAAAACATATCTCTTGATGTTTTAGTAGTAAATCTATTAGCTCTTGCCTATCTTGTTGATTGGTGATAAGTTTGTAGTCATGCTTTACCGTTTCAATGGTGTCAAACAAAGGTTTATCAGGTATAGAAGAAACAGGCGGTTCTTCTTCCCATAGCAATCGTTGTTGAACATGATGTTGTTTACTTTTTTCACTTTTAAATAATCGTTCATATACATTTTTAAATTCCAGTTCATCCAGAATATTCTTTAACGCCTCGGCATTAAAATCTTTCATTGTTAAATCATCTTCATTGAATTCAACGGGAACATCCATGATAATGCTGACAAGTTCTTTAGAAATTCGAATCATTTCTATATTGGCTTCAATTTTTTCTTTCAGTTTGCCTTTGAGTTCATGAGTATGTTCAATCAAATTCTCGACACTTTGGTATTCAGCAATTAATTTGGTTGCTGTTTTTTCGCCTATCCCGGGGACACCCGGGACATTATCGGAGGTGTCGCCCCAAAGGGCCATAATATCAATGACCTGTTTGGGATCATTGATGCCATATTTCTCCAATATTTCTTTTCGTCCGATAATTTCAGCTTCTGTGCCGGATCCTTTGGGTTTATAAATGTATGTTTTGGCGTCAACAAGCTGGGCGTAATCTTTATCAGGTGTCATCATATACGTGGTAAATCCTTTATTTTCTGCCTGACAGCTAAGTGTTCCGATAATATCATCCGCTTCATAGCCTGGCATTTCAATTACAGGAATATTAAATGCCTGCACTATTTTTTGAATATATGGGACTGCACGTTTGATGTCTTCCGGTGTTTCTTCCCTGTTGGCTTTATAATCTTCATAAATATCATTCCGGAAGGTTCGTGCAGGGGTATCAAAAGCTACTCCTATATGGGTTGGGTTCCGCTTATTAATGACTTCAACCAGGCTATTGATGAACCCAAATGCGGCTGATGTATTCATCCCTTTGGAATTATACCGCGGATTTCTGATAAATGCATAATATGATCTGTAGATTAGCGAATATGCATCAATTAAGTAAAGGCGTTTTTCCTGCTGAGTATCCATTTTGTTCTATTGGTTTTGTTTTATGATTTTAAGTATAAAGAAAATGAATAAAATCATAAATAAAATATTTTTATTCATTTTTTATTTCCCGGAGATTTTTTTTCTGAATATGAAAACGAAGTGATTGAATATAATGATCTAAACACATTAAATGACAAACAGCCTCCTAATAAACATAAACGACTGGCCTTCTCAGTCTTTATTATCATTCGCATACCACTCTGCAAATGATGTATCTGTTTCAGAAAGCAATAGACTAAACAGCTCAATGTTTGGAGGTAAATGTTTTTGGAGTATTCTGACAAATTCTATTACAATGTTTTCGCACGTTGGCTGGTTATCAAAAATATGAAGCCGTTCATACATTTGTTCAATGTGCTTTAGGTGTTGTTGGGGAATATGTTTATTTACAACGAGCGAATGATCAAACTTGTCAATAATATGGTTATGAACAATCTCTTTTAAAATTCCAAAATCAATTACCATGCCCTGTTTAGCTCCGTTGCTGTTTTTCACAGGACATCCTTTAACAGTAACCCATAATTTATAAGAATGCCCGTGAATATTCTTACATAGCCCGTCATAATTCCATAGGGCATGCGCCATTTCAAAATTAAATTTCTTCGTGATCCTAAGCAATGTCATAAACAATAGTTATAGAGTACATTCTTTAATACAATCAATGATTGAGCTGATTCGTTTCTGCTTAAGATAATAGTAGCAATTTTTTCCGATCCGTTCGTAGCCTACAATCCCTTTGCTCTTTAAAATACCCAAATGATGGGATGTAGCTGCCTGTTCAATGTTTAACTTGTTATGTATCTCTGACACTGATTTTTTTTCATAATCTACTAATAAATTTATGATTTGAAGTCTAATAGGATGCGCTACTGATTTAAGCATTTCCGCCGCAAATTCTAATTTTTCTACTTCAAGATTATACATTATGGTTTTTAATTTTTCTATTCGTTATTTCACACAAAGATATAAAATATTTCCCATATCTTTTTTTGAATATTTTATATTCCGTATTTTTGATCTTTGAATATTTTCTTCTAACGATTTTAACAATCATTTTGATCTCTAAATAGCCAGTCTTAAGACATATAACTCAATGAAAATAAAGGCATTAAAAGATATTAGAAAGCCTGTTGCTTCAGAAATAGAAGGTTTTCAGAAGCACTTCCATGAATCAGTAAAAAGTGATATTCCTTTTTTAAAACTGATCATCAATTACATTCTCAGGTCTAAAGGCAAACAGATCAGGCCATTATACATTTTTTTGACGGCAAAGATGATGGGACAGGTAAATCATTCTACTTATGTTGCTGCTTCGTTGATTGAATTATTGCATACGGCTACACTTGTTCACGACGATGTAGTAGATGATTCATATGAACGAAGGGGGCAGTTTTCAATTTATGCCTTATGGAATTCTAAGGTAGCTGTTCTCTTAGGTGATTATTTATTGGCAAAAGGCCTGCTATTATCTATGAATGAAAATGAAATTGACTTACTTAAAATTGCATCGAATGCTGTTCAAAAAATCAGTGAGGGTGAATTAATACAGATAAAACAATCAAGGAAATTACAGCTCACAGAAGAACAGTATTTTAATATCATATCCAAAAAAACGGCTTCGCTTTTTTCTGCTTGCACATGTTGTGCAGGAAAGTCTGTGAATGCAAATGACGAAGAGATGGTCAAATTAGAAGAATTTGGCATGAATGCAGGGATTATTTTTCAGATAAAAGATGATATTTCAGATTATCAAAAAAAGGGAATGTTAGGAAAACCAACCGGTAATGACATAAAAGAAAAGAAATTAACCCTGCCACTTATTTATGCGTTGAATTCTTGTAAGGATCAAGAAAAAAATAAGATCATTAAAATCATTAAATCAGGTAAAAACAAACGGATTTATTTGGATGAAATCATTCATTTTATAAATAAATATAAAGGGATTGAATATGCAAATGAGGTGATGTTACAATACAAAGAAAAAACATTTGCACTACTGGATTCATTCCCGCCTAATGAATACAATTTAGCTTTACGAGATTTACTAGATTATTGTGCTTATAGGAAAAAATAGTTTTTATAATCAATCGTTTTTTAGATTTGATACTTTAATATTGTAGGTTTAGAGGTTAATATTTTTCAAAGTTTAAATGTTCCACGTGGAACATTTAAACTTATTCTTCAAATACTAATATTTATTAAAATATTGATGTATTTTAATTGCTTTATCGCGTCCAATAATATGTTGTAATTGTTCAACAGATTGAGATTTAATTTTTTCAATATCTTTGTAATGTGTTAACAATTTTTGGATTGTTTGATAACCTATACCATTAATGTTTTGCAATTCACTATTGATTGAATGCTTTGAACGGATGTTTCGATGAAATGAAATCCCAAATCGATGTGCTTCGTCACGAAGATGCTGAAGGAGTTTTAATGATTCAGAATTTTTATTAATATACATAGGATACGAATCACCAACTTGAAAAACTTCATCCAACCGTTTTGCAATTGCAATGAGCTTAATCTTTGTTTCTAATTGCAATTCTTTGAGACTGAAGAAGGCTGCATTCAATTGACCTTTACCTCCATCTATTACTATTAATTGGGGAAGGTCACTCTTTTCTGAAAGTAGACGGTGGTATCGTCTGTATACAACTTCCTTCATGCTGGCATAATCATCAGGGCCTGTTACACTTTTGATATGATATTTTCGATACTCGCCTTTTGAAGGTTTACCATTCCTAAACACAACACATGCCGCTACAGGATGTTTTCCCTGTATATTAGAATTATCAAAGCACTCAATGTGTTGTGGCATTTGATCGAGTTGAAGATTTCGTTTTAATGATTCAAGTTTATGATTTTTCTTTTTACGTTGCTTTAAATGTTCTCTTTGCTGTATTTTAATATTCTTGAAATACATAAGATTCGTTTGAGATAATTCAACCAATTTTCGTTTATCTCCAGACTTAGGAACTGTAATTTTGATATTAGGAATTTGAATATCTATTTGATTAGGAATGATAATTTCTGTTGATTTACTTTCCAATTGTTCTCTGATTCTAAGAATTGCTGTGGGAAATATATCGTGAATAGATTCATTTAATTTCTTTTTAACTTCTACTGTATACACCTGTACAACCGTTCCGTTAATGATTTTTAAATAATTAACAAAAGCTTCATTTTGCTCATTTTCAATAGTAAATACATCAACATTATGTATTTTGGGATTTGCGACTTTGGATTTATTGTGATATGATTTAATGATTTGAATCTTTTCTTTAATTTGTTCAGCTTTTTCAAATTCTAATTTTGAAGCGGATTCATTCATCAAATGTTCTAAATATTGGATAACATCCTGTATATTTCCATTTAATATTTTTTTAATTTCTGCAATATTTTGCATGTATTCCTCTTCTGTTTGAAGATTTTCACATGGTGCTTTGCAATTTCCAATATGGTATTCTAAACATTTTTTATATTTTTTGTTTTTCACTGCCGATTCGGATAAATGATACTTACATGTTCTGATGGGATATAATTTTCTTATTAATTCCAATACGGTTTTCACTGTCTTCATAGATGTATACGGGCCAAAGTAATCAGATCCATCTTTAATTATATTGCGTGTATAAAATACTCTGGGAAATCGTTCATGTTTTATGCATATCCAGGGATATGTTTTATCGTCTTTTAATTGTATATTATATTTTGGTTGGTGCTTTTTGATTAGACTATTTTCTAAGATGAATGCTTCCGTTTCATTGTCTACTATAAAATATTGAATTGTTTTGGTTTTATTTAGCAATAAATCAATTTTTCGTTTATTATAACCTTGCTGATTAAAATATGATAAAATTCTATTCCGAATGTTTTTTGCTTTTCCTATATATAAATAATGTTCATCTTTATCCATAAACTGATAAATTCCAGGTTGAGTAGGAAATGTTTTGGCTATATTATACAATTGATTGATATGATTATTCATTGCATATTTTTTATTGATTCCTAAATTTCATTCATTCCTTTGTAATTTCAATTCTTGTTTTAATCAGGATATTCATTAATTATGGTTTTACGGACTTAAAAAGTAGATTTTACTGAAATTAATTAGCTAATTGGGCTTAAATGTGACAAAGTTAGCGAACATGGCAGACTAAAATGTCCATTAAAGCAAATGTTCCACGTGGAACATTTGCTTTTTGAAAAACTATCTTTTCATATGTACCAGTAATACATTGATATCTGCTGGTGATACGCCTGGAATTCTGGAAGCTTGACCTATGGTTTTAGGTTTGATTTTATTCAATTTTTGTCTTCCTTCAAATGATATTGACTTTAAAAAACTGTAATCTTCTTGTTTCAATTCAATGTTTTCAAGGCGTTTAATTTTATCTGCTATATCACGTTCCCTTTCAATATATCCGGCATATTTCATTTCAACTTCAGCAGATTCAATTATGTCCTCACCAAATTCACCTAAATTTTTAACCAATCGGCTGAATTCTTCATGTAATTCTGCAATATCTATTATTTTAATTTCTGGTCTTGCCAAAATATCTACGATGGGAATTTTCTGTTTTATTTTGCTCGACTGAATTTGTTCTAAATATTCATTTATTTGTGCAGGTTTTATACTATTCTTTCGACAAAATTCAATAATGGATTGTTTTTTATGCATTTTATCCTGAAATATTTTTCTCCGGTTTTCAGTTACCAATCCTATTTCTATTCCTCTCTTTGTTAAACGTTCGTCTGCATTGTCCTGTCGTAATAATATCCTGTATTCAGCTCTCGATGTAAACATTCGATATGGTTCATCTACACCTTTATTTATCAAATCATCTATTAATACACCAATATATGCTTGATTGCGTTTTAATATAAATGGACCTTTTTGATTGATTTTATTATGTGCATTGATTGCAGCAGCCAATCCTTGCCCTGCTGCTTCTTCATAACCTGTAGTCCCATTAATTTGCCCGGCAAAATATAAATTCTTAATGATTTTTGTTTCCAATGTGTAATCCAAAATGGTTGGGTCAAAATAATCATACTCTATAGCATAACCAGGCCTGAATACTTTAACATGTTCCAATCCTTTAATCTTTGTTAGTGCTTTGTATTGAATATCCCATGACAATGATGAAGAAAATCCGTTTAAATAATATTCAATTGTAGAATGCCCTTCAGGTTCTAAAAATAACTGATGTTTTTCTTTTTCGCTAAATGTAACAATTTTATCTTCGATGCTGGGGCAATAGCGTGGGCCAATACTTCTTATTGTTCCGTTTAATAAAGGAGAATCACTAAATCCTTCTCTTAATATATTATGTACATCTTGATTGGTATAGGTAATGTAACAATTTTTGGTTTCATTAATTTTCAATTTAGGATACAGAAACGAAAACTTCCCATTTTGTTCTCCTTCCTGTACCTGCATTTTTTTAAAATCTATTGTCCTTCCATCCAATCGTACTGGTGTTCCTGTTTTCATCCTGCCTACTGGAAATCCTAATTGAACTAACTGATGACTTAAAAAATAGGACGGCTTTTCCGAAATCCTTCCTCCTTCTATTTTGGTTTTTCCAATGTGCATTAATCCGTTTAAAAATGTGCCATTTGTTAATATTACTGTTTTCCCATATATAGCCATTCCTATTTCAGTTTCTACTCCAATAACATAATCGTTTTCTATTATGATTTTATTAACAACATCCTGTACTATATCAATTTTATTATTTTCTTCAATCAATTTTCTCCATTCAATTGAAAATTGTATTCTATCACATTGAGCTCGTGGACTCCACATTGCAGGGCCTTTGGATCTATTAAGCATTTTGAATTGTATCATGCTTTTATCAGTGACAATCCCGGAAAATCCACCCAATGCATCTATTTCACGTATAATCTGTCCTTTTGCAATTCCACCCATAGCTGGATTGCATGACATTTGGCCCATTTTGGTCATATCCATGGTAATTAAACAGACTTTCGATCCCATTGTTCCAGCTACAGCAGCTGCTTCACATCCTGCATGACCCGCTCCAACAACTATCACATCATAATCGGTATTCTTCATATTTTCTATAAATAAAAATAAATCACAAATTTAATGAAGATTTTCACATTATGTCCTCTTAAACTATGCGGTTTGTATATATAATTAATCAAAGTATGGATTTATTGTTTTGGAAATAACTTTAATAATTCATTTTCTTCATGGGTCATGTTTATTTTCTCATCATTTGTATAATCAGAATAATCCATTAAATGTAAAATACCATGTATAATCACACGCTTAATTTCATCTTTAAAAGAAACGTTAAAATCTTGTGCATTTTCTTTTACCCTGTCAATACTAATGAATATATCTCCCGATAACTCAATTTTTTTGGAATAATTAAATGTTATAATATCTGTATAATAATCTTTTTGAAGGTATTGCTGATTAATCTCTAATAATTTTTGATCATTGGTAAAAATTATACTAATAATTCCTATTTTATATTCTTTCAGCTTAACACAATTTTGAATCCATTCATGAAATAATTGAATATCTATATAATATTCAGGGGGTTGCTTTATTTTCTCAGTAAAAAAATTAATTTTCAAATTTATAATTTAAATATAATTTCTACCATGCTCCCATCTTCGTGAAATATGATTCCATCGGAGAGTTGTTTCATTAAAAAAATTCCTCTCCCATTAACGCTTTCAAGATTTTGTTCACTGGTTGGATCAGGGATATTATAATAATTAAATCCTTTGCCCTGATCTTTGACATAGATCATTAATTTTCTTTCTTTATCATCATGAACTATTCTGATATTCACATCTCTTTCCTGATCTTGTTTATTTCCATGCATAATCGCATTATTAACAGCCTCGAAAACTGAAATTAACACATTCCCATAGAGTGTTTTATTTAATTTTAACTCTTCCGATATATTATCAATTAGTTTTTCAACCTCTTGTATATTCTTTATTTCAGACTTTATAGTTAGTTGCTTTTCCATTTAGCAGAAATTTTTCTCATTTATACTCTATTTTTCCAATAAAGTTACTAATTAATTTTATAATTATTAAAATTTTTTTATCTTTTTACTAACCACTCCTGAGGATTAAGCTTTTGGGTCTCCTTCCAAATCTCTAAATGAAGAATGGATTCATCATTGTTTTCTTCTTTATACACATATCCCAATGATTGTTTTACATTCACTTTTTGTCCAACCTCTACTGCTACATCATTTAAATTTTGGTATACAGTCAAATAATTTCCATGTCGTAAAATAATTGTATTATTTGCGCCTTTAATGGCTACAATTTTGCTAACGGTACCGGAAAAAATTGCCCGTACCTCTGAACCAGCCACTGTAGATATGTCTATGCCGTTATTATTAACTGTAACGCCTTTTAATACAGGATGCTTATGCATTCCAAATTCATCAGTTATAATGCCTTGTTTTGTTGGCCATGGTAGACCTCCTTTATTTTTTTCAAATGATTCTGATACAATTTTTTCAGCAGGAGTAAGTTTATAATAACCTTTTTCAGTACGCTGCGTTTCTTTTTCTATAAATTTTTGGATTTCTTCCTGTAGCTTCCTTGCAATAGATCGCTTTTCATTCAGGTCTCTTTTTAACTCAATCTCTCTTTGTTTTAGTTGACTGATCATTTCTTCACGTTGTTGTGATTCATTAGCAAATTTTTGCTTTTCAACTTTTTTTTCCTGTATTAACTGAATCTTTTGCTCTTTTTTTTCTTTTAACTCATTTATTTGTTGCTCTAATTGTGACTGTACTTTCTTAATTTTTTGAACTTGCTTTTTTCTATATTCTGAATATTGTTTAATATAGATTATCCGTTTATAAGCCTGGTTAAAATTTTCAGCTGATAAAATAAACATTAATCTGTTATAAGTATTATAATGTTTATAAGTGTGATATATAATCTTTTCATATTCTTGTTTTATATCCTGAATTTCTTCTTTACTTTTCTCTATTTGTTCTTCTAATTTGGTAATTCTGTCTTCTATGTAATTGATTTCATTATTAATTTGAGATATTAAATGCTCTCTTATTTCTAATCGCTTATTCAAAATAAGAAGCTGGTTAATAGCTATCTTTTTGTTCTTTTTGGTTGTACTAATTAATTTGCTTGTATACTGGATTTCTTTAATCTTTTGCTCTCTCTTTTGCTGTAATGTTTCTTTATCCTGAGAAAAAAGAATGATACTATTCCATAACATTATAAGCAAAATACATATAATGTTATGTCCAAGAATATTTCGATATATTAGTTTAATATTTTTCAATTTTATATCTATAGTGCAAAATTCACTATAATTATGTTTTTTAATTGCTTAGTTTTTTACTTTTAATTTTATTTTCTAATTTTTCTGAATGATCTTCGAATTCTAAAGCTCTCTTCCAATATTGTAATGCCTGTTCTTCCTTTCCTAATTTAAATAAAATATCCCCGTAATGTTCTAAAACCTCACCACTTTCATCTCCTCCATTATCTATAGCACTTTTGGCATATTCTGCTGCCTTTTTGTACTTTTTCATTTTAAATAAAACCCAGGAATATGTATCTAAATAAATATAATTATCTGGTTCCTGATCTAAGCATTGTTTAATTAATGATTCGGCTTTATCCAATTTTTCACCTCTTAAAGATAAATAATAACTATAATTATTCAAAAGATATAAATCATCTTCGCTTCTATATTTTAATGCATTATTGAACGCACTGTCAGATTTTTCATATTTTTTCATTTCATTATATACTTCTCCTAATAATGTGTATAAACGGCTAACTAAATCTGTATTATCGAAATTCACATATTCCAATCCATTTTTATAACTTACGATGGCACTATCATACATTTCATTTCGCTTTTCAGATAATCCTTTGAACAGATATGCAGTTGGCTTCTGAGGAAATTTTTTGACCGCTTTTTTGGCATATTTATATATAGTGTCCGTATTTTCTAATTGTGATTGCAAATAAAAAAATTGTTGCCATATATAATATTCTATTTCATAATTATTAATTATTGTTTTAATGATTTCGGATGCTTTTTTAATACTGTCATTTTGAATATAATAATCTGCTATCAATAAATTAACCTGTTTATTTTCAGAATATAAATTTTGCATAGAATCAATTACAATTGCTTGTAAATTTTCTTTAAAAGCAGTTGTATCTATTGACGTTGTGAATTCATATAACATTTGAATTTTATAATCTAAATTAATACTGTCATCATTTATGATACTTTTAAACTCTTCTTCAGCTTCTTGTTTTTTGTCACGTTTAATATAAAAATCTGCTAGACTACGTTTTAAATGATAATTATGCGGGTATTTATTTTTTAATTCGTTGTATCTTTCAAATACTTTATTTGTTTTATTTTGTTTTTTAAGCAGTTCCAATAATCCTAATTGATACGCTATATCATCTCCTCTACGGTCTATTATTTTCTGGATTTCGTCTTCTGCTTTATCAAAATTACCCATTTCTTCATATACCTGACTTTTATAATATTGAGTATTTATTGACGGTCCGTACTGTTCTTCAATTTTATCACATAATTCCAAACATTTATCATACTCACCGTTTTCAAAATACAGTTCTATTAACTCAAATTTAACTTCGACTTTTTCTTCATGTGTATTGACAATTTCTTCATACACATTGATTACACTATCTTGCAATCCAAGATATTGATATACATTAGCTAAATTAATCTGATACCAAAAATTGTCAGGTTTTAATAATTTAGCCTGTTTAGCATAATCTTTGGCTTTATCCAGCTCATTATTAAAAAAGTATATTCTTGATAACTGATAATTTGAAGCATGACTTGATGGATTAACTTCTATACATTTTTTATATAACATGACAGCATTACTTGTGTTGCCATATACATTTTGTTTTGTAGCTTCAAAAAAGGCATAATAATAATTCAACTTTTCTTTTTCATTTCCTAACTCTGAATCGGCATTTCCTGTAATCTCCTGAATCGTTTCTTCAACTGAACAACCTGATAAATACATCAAAAAAGAAGATAAAATCAGGATTATATATATATTTTTTTTCATCATACTCTATATTTTATTTTTCTATGCTGTACTTAAACTTTATTTAAGCACAAACATTATTCAAAAGTTTGTCTTTATCTAAATTCACAACCTTGCTATTATATTGGTGCTGTTCTTTCATAATTAATTACATTTTGTATAATTCCCCGTGCTGAATTCTCCATTCATTTGATTCAATATATTGTTTTTTCCAATGAATGAATTATTAATAACGCTATTACTGATATATGAATTATAATCAACAATAGAATTTTTAATAATACTATTCTCTATATTAGCATTGGCATATATCGTTACATAGGGGCCAATTACCGAATTTGTGAGAATTACATCATTTTCTATATAACACGGTTCAATTATTTGTGAATGATTATTTTGCAATCTATTAATACTTGTTCCTTCTGTTTGTAATATTCTTTTGTTAGCATATAATACTGCTTCTACATTTCCACAATCTAACCATTCATCTATAATATTTACTGAAAATCGCATGCCTTTAGATTTTAGGTTTTCCAATGCATCTGTTAATTGATATTCATTATTACCCCGTATATCATTGTGAATAATATAATCAATTTCATGTTTAAGGTTTTCAGCTTGTTTAAAATAGTAAATGCCTATGATAGCTTTATTGGATATATTATCATTAGGTTTTTCTATGAAATCAGTGATAATTTCCTGTTCATTGGTTTTAACTACACCATATTTGCTTGGGTCATCAACTTCCTTTACCCATATATTTCCATCTGAGTGCATCTCTGGTTTCATATTACCAAAAAATAAAGTATCAGCAAATGCAATAATAATTTCTCCATTTAAAGCATCATGTGCACAACTAATTGCATGTGCTGTTCCCAATGCTTCTTTTTGATAACATATTGTAGCTTTGCTGTTAAAATTTTTGGCGATTTCTTTCAATTGTTCTTCAACTTTTGAACCAAAATTACCTATAATAAAAATGATTTCTTCAATATTTACACTATCAATTATGTTAATGCTTTCTACAATTCTCTCAACTATAGGTTTTCCAGCAATTTTTACTAATGGTTTAGGAATATCAAGGGTATGTGGTCGGAGTCGTTTCCCCATTCCTGCCATTGGTATAATTAATTTCATTTATTTTATTTATTTTTAGTATTAATTAAATTCTTAGTACGTACGTTAAATTGTTTTAAAGAAACATGTTTTTACACGCATTAATTATGCCCGGTATGTCCAAATCCACCACCGCTTCTTACAGTTTTATTAATGGTTTCGACTTCTTCCCAGGTTATATTTTCAAATTTGTTTATAACCATTTGGCAGATTCTATCGCCACTGTTAATTTCAATTTCTTCATTGGATAAATTAACAAGTATTATTTTGACTTCTCCACGATAATCTGCATCTATAGTTCCAGGCGTATTCAATACTGTTAGCCCTTTTTTTATAGCTAATCCACTTCTGGGTCTTATCTGAGCTTCATAACCTTCCTGAAGTTCAATGAATAAACCAGTTGGTATGAGTGTTCTTTCCAATGGTTTTAAAATCACTTTTTCACTTAAATATGCACGTACATCCATGCCTGATGAAAATTCTGTACCATACTCTGGCAAAGCATTGTTTGATTTATTGACTATTCTTACCTTCATTCTTTGATTTTATTTGAATTAATTGTCTTATTACTTTTTCTTTAGAATCAATAACAAATATAAAAATAAACAACATGATTGTATTAAAAATATATTGTAAAGTTGATATTTCTATGTATTTCTTTGTATATGATTGAATAAAAAACAACCCTAATGCAAATGCAAAGTAGATGAAAATCTTACCCTTTTCGTATGGTATTGGATCATATTTCCTGCTCAACAGGTATGATACCGTTACCATGGTCGCATAACATGCCAGACGAGCAAAAGCACATGCTTCATATCCATATTGGGGAATGAATATAAAATTTATGATTAATGTTACAATGGCTCCTAATATAGTGATGTATGCACCAAAACGCGTTAAATTATTCAATTTATACCATACAGATAAATTTACATATAATCCTAAAAAAATATTTGCGATTAACAGAACTGGTATAATTTTTAAACCTTCATGATATTCTGACCCGATAAAATGCTTTATGATATCCAAATAAAAGACGATTCCTAAAAATATGAGCAAAGAAAATATAGAGAAATATTTTGTAATGGTTGCATATAATTTTTTACTGTTATGATCCTTTCCATATTTAAAAAAGAATGGTTCAAAGGCATATCGAAACATTTGTATAAAAAGCATCATTAATACTGCTATTTTAATATTAGCGCCGTAAATACCCAATTGATACATGGGTTCGGATTCCTGCGGAAGCAAATATTTTAATAAAATACGATCTAGTGCCTCATTCACTATACCCGCTAATCCGGCTATCAAGAGCGGAAATGAATATTTAATCATTTGTTTCCATAGGTTAACTGAAAATGATATAGCTGTATTGAGTATTTCAGGCAATAACAAAAACAATGTTACAATGCTTCCAATAAGATTTGCTATAAAAACATATATGATTTTGTATTCTGGATTATAAATGTAGTGAATGAATTGATATTGATCGTGAATTTGTGGAAATACAAGATAAAATAATAAATTGAACCCGATGATTAAGCTTACATTTATGATTTTTATCATTGCAAATCGCAATGCTTTTCGTTGTTGTCTTAAATAAGCGAACGGTATGTTACAAAATGAATCAATGGATACAATAAGAGCAACCAAAATGATATATTCACTATGTTTTTGATATCCTAATGATTGAGATATGGGGTTAATGAATAACATGATAAGGATAATAAATAAAAAAGAGGATGTGAATAATGATATTAATGATGTACTGTATACCTTTTTTTTATCTTCTGATTTTTCGATATAACGGAAAAAACCGGTTTCCATGCCATATGTTAAAATGATTAACAATACCATGATATAAGCATAGAACTCTGTTATAACACCATATTCATTTGGTGCAAATACTTTTCTGGTATATAAAGGAACCAATAACCAATTTAAAAAACGGGGAACAACTGTTCCTATTCCATATAATAATGTATCACCAGCTAATTGTTTTATTTCTTTCAATGTAAATCACAATTTTTTAAAAATATATATCTATTGTTATGAATATAAAATTTTCACTAAGGTAATGTTTCCATAGAATTTTATACTTTTGTCATACTATATTTTTAATGTATTTTGTATGCAAGAGCAAATTAATAATATTATTTCTGAAATTGATCATTTTTTAATTAATAATCTTGATGATCTTGAATCATTTAGATTGAAGTATCTATCAAAAAAAGGGGTTATTAATCAATTATTTTCACAATTCAAAGCACTTCCAAAAGAAGAGAAAAAAATTTATGGTCAAAAAATAAATGAACTTAAACAAAAAGCTGAGTCTATATTTTATGAAAAAAATACTGAACTTAAAAAATCTTCAGACGAATTAGATACAGAAGACCATACTTTACCACCTTATCTTGTTCATTTTGGTTCATATCATCCTATTAGTATCATAAAAAACCACATTATAAAAATTTTTAAACGTATTGGTTTTACAATTTCCAGTGGACCTGAGATTGAAGATGATTGGCATGTTTTTTCTGCATTGAATTTTCCACCTGAGCATCCAGCAAGAGATATGCAGGATACATTTTTTATTCAACGCAACCCGGATATTTTATTAAGAACACACACTTCTTCCATTCAGGTAAGGGTTATGGATCATGAAAAGCCACCAATCAGGACATTATCTCCCGGACGGGTTTTCAGAAATGAAGCAATATCTGCAAGAGCACATTGTATTTTTCATCAGGTTGAAGGGCTTTATATTGACACTGATGTTTCGTTTGCTGATTTAAAACAGGTTCTTATGTATTTTGCGAAAGAAATGTTTGGCCATTCGACGAAAACGCGTTTCAGGCCATCGTTTTTTCCATTTACAGAGCCATCGGCTGAAATGGATGTACAATGCAATATTTGTGGTGGAAAGGGATGCAATGTATGCAAATATTCAGGATGGCTTGAAATTATGGGATGTGGTATGGTAGATCCAGCTGTTCTTCGTTATTCTAATATTGATCCATCAATTTATACCGGTTATGCATTTGGAATGGGTGTAGAACGTATAGCTCAACTGATCTATAAGGTTAATGATTTAAGAAAATACTTTGAAAATGATATTCGTTTTCTGAATCAATTCAAACATGCTGTTTTATAAATTTGGTTCTACCACGAATTTAATGGTAACTTAAAATTTGTTATATTTCTTTATTCATTGATTTCCAATTTCGTTTTAATATTCATAGCCTCTTTATAAACAGCTATTACTCCACAATACTTTTCAAAAGATAAATTAATGGCCTTGTTGATTTTATTCTCATCAAGATTATTGCCTTTGAATTGGTAAATGATTGTGATCTCATTATATTTTTTAGGATGTTCTTCATTTACTTTACCGGTAATATTAATTCTAAAGTCCTCTGGTGTTATTTTCATCTTATTTAAAATAGATATTACATCCATTCCGGTGCATCCTGCCAATGCTGTAAGCATTAATTTTTTTGGCCTGGGACCTTTGTTTTCACCACCCACTGATTCATCTGCATCAATTTGAATGTCAAATTCATCAACAGAACTGGTGAAGTTCATATTACCATTCCACTTTGTTTCTACATTATGTTCACTCATAATTTCTATTTATTTATCTATAATTTTATTAATGATGATATAATCCAATACTCCAATAAAAATTAATATTAAACTGATTAGTAGTAAGAAATTACCTTCTATTCGATTGAATTGTTTAATACTTAAAATGATTGTTGCCAATAAAATAAAAAAAAGTCCGGAATGTTCAATTAATTTTTTCATAGCTATTGATATTTTAAAAGAGCTTATAATTATTTTCTTTTGTAATTCCTAAATGCTGATAGGCTAATTCAGTTACTTCTCTTCCTCGTTGAGTGCGTTTGATGAATCCTTCTTTTATTAAAAAAGGCTCGTATACTTCTTCAATCGTTCCACTATCTTCTCCAACAGCAGTTGCAATGGTGCTTATTCCTACAGGACCGCCTTTAAATTTTGTAATAATAGTATCTATAATTTTATTATCCATATCATCCAATCCGTATTCATCAATATTTAAAGCATCCAACCCGTATTTTGTGATCTTAATATCAATATGGCCGTTTCCTTTGATTTGTGCAAAATCCCTGATTCGCCGTAATAAAGCATTGGCTATTCGAGGAGTTCCCCTGCTGCGTTTTGCTATTTCTTCTGCTGCCTGATCATTGATTTGTATATCAAGTATTTTACTGGAACGATTGATGATCTTTTTTAAAATACCGGCATCATAATATTCTAAGTTGGCCTTAATGCCAAATCGTGAGCGTAATGGGCTGGTTAAAAGACCTGAGCGTGTAGTAGCACCGATCATTGTAAAAGGATTTAATTCAATTTGAATATTTCGTGCATTGGGGCCTTTTTCTATCACAATGTCTATACATTTATCTTCCATCGCAGAATATAAATATTCTTCAATAACAGAACTTAATCTGTGAATTTCATCTATAAATAAAACATCATATTCTTCCAGATTTGTAAGAATTCCGGCCAGGTCACCTGGTTTTTCGAGAACAGGGCCTGAAGTTATCTTTATATTTACATTTAATTCATTTGCAATGATATACGCTAATGTTGTTTTACCAAGGCCGGGCGGGCCATGCAACAAAACGTGATCAAGGGCTTCATTTCTTTGTTTAGCGGCTTTCACAAAAATGTCGAGGTTTTCAATGACTTTTAGTTGTCCACTGAAGTCATTGAAAAAAATCGGGCGCAACTTTTTCTCATACTCTTCATTTTTAAGCTCACTTTGTTGTTTTATATTGATTTCTTTTTCTTTCATTAAATAATTCAAAATTATTTTTCAAAATTAATTTACTTGGATGATAAAGCAACTTGAATCATGACTTTTTTTCAAAATAAATATTAACATATAAATATATAATATAATATTAATAATTTAAAATAATGATGTATATGTTATCCTGTTAAAAGTGTTCATAATTTTTGACTACAAAATCCGTGCAATTTTTTAATAAGTTATTAAGAATCATATCAACATTTTATTTTATAGTTTTTAGTTATTTACATAAATATTAATACAATGTTAATTTTGTTTTGTTCATAACTTATGCCTGTAACTTGAAACATGTTTTGTTAATAAATTGTTCAATATTTTGTTGTCATAAATAGTAAAAAAATTTTTTTATTCCGGTAAAATGTTTAATTAATGATCAAAATGGAATAATAAAACAGAAATTATTAAAAAAAATCATGAGGTTATTAACAACAATTAACAATTGGATATTAATAACATTGATTATTGTTATTTTCTAAATATCAATTTATTAGAGAAGAACTTTTATTTATTATAATCAATAAAAATAAAAAATTGTACAGCTGCAAATGTTATTCCTGCTAAATTGCCTGCTAAATCATACAAGTCGCCATTGCGGGAAAGAAAAATTTGTGATTGAGCTATTTCTATCATGATACCATATAACATACTTATTGAAAAAGCAATAAGGTAGGGTTTATAAAAATTGGTTTTATAGTTGAATTTTAATTCATTCAATAAAAGAATGGTGAACACATAAAACATAAATGCATGGAAAATTTTGTCGGCATGCAGGGCTTTTAGAAAAATCAGATTACCTATATCCCTTGATGAGAAATTAACACTGCATAATAAAAAAATGAATGCAGCACAAATGATTGATTTTTTATATCTGTTGATAAATCGGTTCATTGAATGTGTTTTTTATACCGGATCAATGTCTAATAAGACGATAATTGATTTGTATTTCGGTTTGGTTTGCAAAGTTTTAATGGTATTATTGATTTGCTCCTTCGCCACATGAATCGGTTTTAAAATTTCTATTTTAACGTAAATATGAAATAAATAATATGTTTGTACTTTACTAATTAAGGGAGCCTGAGGGCCAAGAATTCGTTTTTGCCCGAAATAAGAGGACAACAGATGGTTTAATTTGTTGGAGAAATCTCCGGCCAGTTCCTGGTTTTTATGTTTAACAATCACCTTGATCAACCGGACATACGGAGGATAATGAAATGTTTCTCTTTCCTGTATTTCGTTTTCATACATTTGTTGATAGTCATTGTTCATCACATATTGAATAATGTGATGGTTTGGTTGGGTGGTTTGTATCATAACGTTCCCTTGTTTTTTACTTCTTCCGGCGCGGCCACTTACCTGCGTCATGAGTTGGTAACTTCGTTCATGAGCTCTGAAATTAGGGAAGTTGAGCATATTATCGGCATTCAGTATCCCGACTGTACTTACATTTTCAAAATTTAATCCTTTGGATATCATCTGGGTGCCGATAAGTATATCAATAGAGTGGTTTTCAAATTGTTCAATGATTTTTTCATAGCCTCTTTTCGAACGGGTGGTGTCCAGATCCATTCGGGCCACACGCGCTTCCGGGAAAAATAATTTGATTTCATCTTCTATTTTCTCCGTCCCAAAGCCCCTGGTAATAAGAGAGCTATCCTGACAAGCAGGACATGTTTGAGGTATTTTAATCCTATAACCACAGTAATGACAAATGAGTGCATTTTGAAATTTATGATATGTCAGACTTACATCACAATGTTTGCATTTAGGAATCCATCCACATACAGAACATTCAAGAAACGGTGCGAAGCCCCTTCTATTTTGAAATAAAATAACCTGTTCGTCTTTGTCTAATGCGTCTTTTATAGAGTTTAACAGGCCGGGATGAAAATGGGATTTCATTTGTTTTTTTAGCGACGCTTTTTTAATGTCCAGGAGTATGATTTCTGGTAGTTGAATTTGTTTGTAGCGTTCTGTGATCGTTGCAATGCCGTATTTTTGATTTTGAGTGTTATAATATGTTTCTATTGAAGGGGTTGCTGTTCCTAATAACACATTGGCTTTATGAAGCCCGGCCAGGTAAATGGCTGCTTCCCTTGCATTATAACGCGGAGAAGGGTCAAATTGTTTGTATGTATTTTCATGTTCTTCGTCTACAATGATTAGTCCGAGATCGGAAAAAGGGAGAAACACAGAAGAGCGAACGCCCAATATAATTTTATAGGAGTGCTGATCCTGGGTTAATAATTTTCTCCAAACATCAGCGCGTTCTGATTCTCCGAATTTTGAATGATAAATGCCCACTTGTTCACCAAAGTGTACCTTAAGGCGCTGAATAATTTGTGTAGTCAGTGCAATTTCAGGAAGCATATAAAGCACTTGTTTTCCGAGTTTTAATTGTTCTTCAATGAGATGTATGTAAACCTCGGTCTTACCACTCGAAGTGATTCCATGTAATAAAACAACATGTTTAGATGAAAATTGAGATTTTATGCTGTTGAATGCGTCTTGTTGTGCATTAGAAAGCGGACTTATAGGTGATGTTTGAGAGGGAGACGAAAAAAATTTGTTCGATTCAATATAGTGTATTATAAGTATTTGTTTGTCAATGAGCGCTTTTAGTGTTCCTGGAGAAGTATTTACATGATTTAGTAAGTCTGATTTTTTTATGAACGCATCGTCAGGATTTTGAAAATACCCTGATAATTGCAAAAATGCCATCATCAATTCCGATTGTTTGGGTGCTTTTTCCAGTGCTTTGATTATATCGTTAACATGCTCTTTGGTTTGATATGATTCATGCAACCTGATAACAGCTTCTTTTTTGGGAACAAATTTGTCTTTTAATGATTCTTCGGCATAAATGTATTGTTTATCAATTAATGATTTAATGGATTGTAATGTATTTTTCTTTTGGGTTGATGACATTAATTTTTGAACATTCATCCCTGGATTGTCAGCCAGCATTTCAAGGATTAATTGTTCATGCTGTGTAACAGGAGTGTCCTCGTCTTCTTTACCGGTATAAAAGAGTTTTGTTTCACTTTCAATGCGTAGTCCTGAAGGCAGAGCCGCTTTTAATACTTCGCCTGTAGAACACATGTAATAACTTGATAGCCATTCCCAAAATTTAAAATGCATGTCATTGATAATCGGTTGTTGATCAAGGACTGAAATGATTTCTTTTACATCATAATGCTGTGGCGGTGTGTTAATAATTTCACGGATGATGCAGCTGTAGTATTTTGTTTTACCAAACTGAACAATAGCCCGTTTTCCCGGAGAAGCTTCTTTGATCAACTGTTTTGGGACAGCATATGTAAAGCTTTTGTGTAATGGAAGCGGAAGTATTACATTTGCATAACATGGTGTATCTTGCATCTGTTTGGTTTAATTGTCGTGGTTTAAGGGAAAGGAATTAATGATGCAACACACATTTTTTTAATTCATTTTTATGTGTGCACAAAATGAGTGATTTTTTCCTGTCCGGTTTTAAAAAGATTCGATTAAATTAACATATGTGCCAATTCATAAAGTTCCTGGTTGACTGATTTATGCATTTTAACACTTTGGCTGAAATGCATTTCATTGATTTGGTTATTGACCAGTCCGATCATAATAGAGCTTTTGTTTTGCTTTAATGCGTCAACAGCAGCAAGGCCCATTCTACTGGCAGTTACCCTGTCCATGCACGAAGGCGCCCCTCCTCGTTGAATATGGCCTAATATTGATGTACGGACATCAAGCGATGGAAATTGATTTTTTACTTTATTTGCCAGGTCAATGGCATGGCCTTCTTCATCGCCTTCTGCCACCATAAAAATGCTTGATTGCCGGGAGCCGGCATTTTCTCTTAAAAACAAAAGTATTTTTTCATGTTGGTGTTCTATTTCCGGGATTAAGATGCCTTCACAACCGCAGGCAATTCCGCTGCGCAGGGCTACAAACCCGGCTTCTTTGCCCATGACTTCGATGAAAAATACGCGGTCGTGAGAACTTGCTGTGTCCCTGATGTTATCAACAGCATTCACAACTGTATTGAGTGCTGTGTCATACCCAATGGTATAATCGGTACCATAAATATCATTATCAATGGTCCCGGGAATCCCAATAAAAGGGATATTAAATTCTTCCGACATGGCATTGGCTCCTTTAAAACTACCATCTCCACCTATCACAATTACACCATCAATTTTTTTGTCTTGTAATTGTTTAGCAGCCTGATTCCGGCCTTCTTTGTGCCTGAATTCTTCGCAACGGGCTGTTTTAATGATGGTTCCACCCCGTTGAATAATACCGCTTACATCCCTGGTATCAAGTTTTTGTATATCTCCATTGATCATTCCTTTATATCCCTGGAGAACCCCATAAGTTTCTATTCCATGATGATGTGCTGAACGGACAACAGCCCTGATTGCTGCATTCATGCCCGGGGCATCGCCGCCGGATGTCAGTACACCGATTCGTTTAATATCAACCATGATTAATCAGTTATTTAAATCGTGTAAAAATTTTTATAAAATTAGCCAATTGACAATGAATAATCAAAAATATGGAGATAATTTTATGTTTTAATTCCCGAACCGTTTACGAATAATCGCCATAACCTTTTCCAGTTGTTCTTCACGGGTAATGCCGGAGTTATCTATTGTCACAGCATCTTCGGGTTTTATTAACGGACTTTCCGTTCGGGTGCTGTCAATATGATCTCTGGTTATGAGGTTTTCTTTTACCTCGTTGAAGTCAGCCTTGATACCTTTAATTTGTAATTCGTCGAAACGGCGCTGTGCTCTTGTTTCAATATCTGCAGTTAAAAATATTTTCAGGTCAGCATTCGGGAAAACTACAGACCCGATGTCTCTTCCATCCATCACAATGTGTTTGTTTTTTCCCATCTCACGTTGTAATTCAACCAGCTTGGTTCTGACAGTTTTGATTTTGCTTACAGGGCTTACATGGTTGTTGACTTCCATACTACGGATTTCTTGTTCAACATTTTCGTTGTTCAATATGGTTTCAGATGATTCGGTCTTTGTGTTATAATGAAATTTAATGGATATTGAATTGAGCAGTGCATTGAGTTTTTGCTGATCAATCGTGTTGTCAATGATGGCATGATGTCGAATTAGATAGAGTGTTACAGCACGGTACATGGCACCACTGTCAATATAAATATATCCCATCGCTTTGGCAATGTCTTTTGCAAGGGTGCTTTTGCCGCATGAAGAATGCCCGTCAACTGTAATAATTAAATGTTTCTTTAGTTTCAACTGCTTCATCTTTTGTTAAAATACATTAAACCTGATGATAAAGATAGGTAAATTCGGGCGATTAATTATTTGAAGATTTATAAAAATCGGTAAGATTCATATTAATTGAAATATGATTGGACGGGCCGGCAAGATGATATTTAGCTCTTCCATAGTTGATAAAGATTTTAGATATCCGGAGACCGAACCCCCAGGAAAAACCAACCGTACTCATTTTTGAAGATACACCCAATTCTTGTCTGCGCTTATAATTATAGCCAAATCGTAAATAAACATTATTTTCAATAATGGGCATTTCCACTCCAATGATCATGTGTCTTAAAAAATGATCTGCAAAATCGCCTAAAGAAGAAGTTATTTGATCAATTTTTCGTTCTGTTGTATCATGTTGTTCACTCAGGGTTGTTTGTATTTCAGACGTTTTTTCTTCTTTTTCATACGTGAGGTCCAGTGTTTGGAGTTGATGTCCTGTAAAGCATATCCTGAATGGTGCATGCCGCAGTTTAATAGACCCTCCCAACAATATTTCAAAAGGAAGTGGTTCAAAAACTTTCCTGTTATATGTTTTTAATTGAGATCCGATATTTCGTATGACCAGTGCGGCAGTGAATAATTTTTCTTTGCTTTGGTAAGTTATGCCCAGATCTGTAGCAAAACCATACGAAGAATATTTTTCAAGAAATGACATAACCGGTTTGAAATTTACTCCAATGGAAAAAGAGCTGTCGAGGAGTTGGCGTGACCAAAACATGTTTATTGCATATTCCCCTGCTTTAAATGTTCCCGTAATTTCCCCGGTTTCATCAGCAGCAATGAATTCTCCATAATTGACAAAATGGATGCCTGCAGCTACATTACCAATGCCTTTGAATGTACGTGCATATGATGTATAGCCAAAGTTAATTCCAGCAAAATAGTTGATATAATTTAACGAAAGATGGTTGTGCATTGAAGCATTCAGTAATGAAGGATTGTAATATGGCAATGTAACATCGGAATCTTTAATAGCAATGAGCTTTCCACCTAATGAAGCAACTCGGGGGGAGTTGGTAAGACTTAAGAATTGGTATGTATGAGTGCCCCCGTTGGTAGCACAAATTTTTTGACTCGTTAGCCCTAACAAAAAGAGAATTAAGATTGCAAAATATTTCATAAAAGTTTAAATTGGCATGTAATTTACAAAACGGAAGGATCATAAAATTAGTGTATGGCCAAAATTAAATTATTACTTACCGGTGCTACCAGCCAGGATTTTATAAAGCAGGGGATGAAAGAATACACCCAAAGGATGAGCCGGTATGTGAATTTAGAGATCAATGAGGTACTCTTGCCCAAAAAAAACCGGCGGTTATCCGGAAGTGCAATGAAAGAACCGGAAGCCCGGTCTGTTTTAAAATATATTGACGAAAAAGATATGGTGATTTTATTGGATGAAAAAGGAAAACAATACCGGTCTGTTGAATTTGCAGAATATATAAAAAAATGTATGTTGCAATCAATGAAAAGCATAGCGTTTATCATTGGCGGAGCGTATGGCTTTAGTGAGGCATTATATGACAGGGCCAATGGGATAATATCTTTTTCTGATATGACGTTTTCTCATCAAATCATCAGAGTCATGTTTATGGAACAGCTGTACAGAGCTTTTACAATTATAAACAATGAACCTTATCATCATGAATAAAAAGATAACAGTAAATAAAATTGGCATAAAAATTGGAAAAGTAATATATAATACTTTTTTATGAACCGAGCCATGACAAATTTTTTGACACACACGAGCATGATTATAGAGGATTTG
>CAZJWE010000003.1:0-58871 GCA_964549265.1 uncultured Bacteroidales bacterium
TGTACAACATAACCAAATACTTTATAATCATGCTCATGTGTGTCAAAATTTTGTCATGGCTCGGTTCATATGTTTATATTTTAATATTTTCTTAAATTTCAGTATTTATAGCATTCACCGCATCGTTTTAAAAATGAAGCAATATATAAATTCTTCTTCATGTTGATTCCAAACTTCATTTTCTTTTTTAATTTCAGAAGTTCAAGCCTCATTAATATTATTGATTGGCGTCTTCGATCATTTATGCCGGCAGTAGTATTTAAGAATCTTTATTATTACAACTATCAGGCAATTTATTATTGAAGTCTGATAGTGAAAATATTATGTAATAACAAAATAAAACGATCTGGCGAAATTTAATAGCTGAAAAAGAGCTAAGTAAAGCGGGATTTAACCCGCTTTTTTGTTAAGATATTCTTTGGTTATTTCAACTGCTCTACCAGCATTGGGAGCATAAAGATCGGCACCGATTTCTTGAGCAAATTCTTCGGTTACAGGTGCGCCACCCAGAATAACAGTTACCTGGTCACGTATGCCTGCTTCTTTAAGTGAGTTAATGATTTCACCCATTCTTGGCATGGTGGTTGTTAACAATGCAGAAATCCCAAGCACATTGGGTTTATGCTCTTTTACTGCATTTACAAATTGTTCATTTGGTTGGTCTATTCCAATATTTACAACTTCGTATCCGGCACCTTCAAACATCATGGCTGCCAAGTCTTTTCCAATGTCATGTAAGTCACCTGCCACGGTTCCAATGACCATTTTACCAGCACTTCCAAGTTCACCTGCCGAAAGTTTTGGCCTTAATATTTCCATAGCAGCACCCATTCCTTTAGCACAACGAAGCACTTCAGGCATAAACATTTCGCCTTCACGCCATTTTTGGCCTACAATGTCCATTCCTGTTAATAAACCCTGGTTTAGGATGTCACCCGGATTGGCACCATCATCAATTGCCTGTTGGGTTAACGTTTTTAACTCTTCGATTTTACCTTCAATTAGAGATTCTGATAATTTTCCTAAGTCTACACTCATAAAATCTATTTTTTAATTAATATATTAAAATTTATTTTTTTAATAATCGAGTGCAAAGGTAGAAGAATCTATTGGTTAATCAAAAATAAATCGTAAAATATTGCCTTTTAAGTAGTTTCAAATCGGGCTAACTCCTTTATAATGATAAAGAGACCGGAAATATTAATTTTTTGTTATTTCAATATTTATTTAATGTTGGTTCATTTTAATATTCCGTTACATTTTATGATAAAGTATTTGCAGGAGTATTTTGTAGAATTTTTTTGCTTATATTTATTCTTTACACAAAAAAAATGATTAATTTTCTCCAAAATTTTAAAACATGTTAGAATGAATTTATTGCCTTTATATATTGGAACGGCTATTTTTGGAATAGGAATCTTGGCCATTGATATATTTGGTGTTTTCAGTTCCATTGGAGAAGATAACGGAGATGCTGACAGTGGTGATTTTAATGGAGATATGGGTGCAGATGATGGTGCAGATGCAGATTTTGGCAGTGAAGGCGGTCAGGCAGATCATTCGGGGCATGAAGGGCATGGTGCTGTTACCATGCATTCTCAGTCATCATCTAAATTTGTTATTGTAAAAATCATCACCATATTACGAAGCCTGGTTTACTTTTCATTAGGTTTCGGAGCCATAGGATTGTTTGCTTTGTATAAAGGAAAAAGCCAGTTAGAGAGTTTGTTATGGAGTATTCCTTTCGGATTATTTATCATGTTTATTGCGAGATTGGTAAAACGCATCCAACGCCATGAACTGGATTCACAATTCAAGAAACACGAATTATTAATGGAAGAAGCTGAGGTGATCGTCCCAATTCCCAAAAGCGGGATAGGTAAAATAAGAATTGATTATGAAGGCATTCATATTGAACGGTATGCCAAAACTAAAAATCCGGATAACAGCTTTAAAAAAGGAGACAAAGTCAATATAGTTGAAATTACAGATGAATATTTTTTTGTTGAATGACTATTTTAAAACCTTAATGTTTAATTTTAAAATCCAAAACCTATGATTTTACAAGCCAGCCCGGTTCCCCTGACTGGGGGAATCACAGGAGGCATTTTAGGAATCGTGGTCTTTATCCTGATCATTGTATTCCTGAAATCTCTCCTCAAAGTAACGTATCCTGACAAATTACTTGTAGTAACAGGCCGAAAAAAGCGTCACGGTACAAAAAAATTCGGCTTTAGTGTTGAACGTGGCAGCACCATGATCGTTCCTTATTTCCAATCGGTCAATAGCCTGGATTTGAGGATTTTGCCAATTAATGTAAAAGTAGAAGGTGTGAACTCTGCCAATGGTATTACTCTCGGTTCGGATGCAACAGCCTGTGTTTGTATTGATGATGACGATGAAGGGATGCTTTATTCTGCTGTAGAGCGCCTGATGGGAAAAGACCCGGGTGAATTGAAAGAACAGGTAAGTCAAACGTTAATTGGTAACTTCCGGGGCGCCTTAAACAAAGCCACGCCCCTTGAAGCCATCGGGATGGTTGAAAACCTCGACATTGAAGAAAAACTTGATGCAGAAAAAGAATCTTCTGCCGGTGAACGGGCACAATTCAGAAATTCATTATTAGAGGACATCAACAGCGACATATCCAGCTTTGGAATGCGTGTAGTATCGGTATCGTTGCAAAAAATATGGGATACCTCAAATTATATTGCCAACCTGGCACAAAAAACAATATCGGATAAACGACAACAGGTTGAAGTAGAGGAAGCCTCTCTCAGGTCACAGGCAGAACAAGCCGAATCAGATGCCAGGAAACGCCAGGAGGTTGCAAAAAGTAGAGCCGATGAAAAAATTGTAAGTGCAAGGGAAAAGCTTGAAGTATTCCGCAGGGAGAGCGAAGGAAAGATCAGTCAGGCCGCTTATGAGGCAGAACAACGTATCGCTCAGGCAAATAATGAACAACAGACCAAGATTGAAGAATTGAATAATGAATTGCGCATCTTAAAAAATAAATCCGATATTTTATTAAAAGAAGAGGCTAATCAAAAAGCATCGGAGATCATCAATTCAGGAGAAGAGGAAAAAGCTAAAATCGTTGAAGGAGCTCATAATAATATTTTGAAGCAAAAGACTGAAATGCTTTCAAAAGCAGGAGACATTGGAAATATTGTGCTATTCATTAAGCAACAATTACCCAATTTATACAATGCATACAAGGAATATGCATCTGATTTTAAAGTTGATTCTTACCTGGTCATGGATAAAGAGCGGGGATTCAATGGAGCTGTAAACAGAGGCCCGGCTGCGTTTGTTGATTTCTTAAAGCATTTTGAAAATGCTACCAATGTAAAAATCAAAGATTTTATCAACCTAAAACAAGAAAATTAACATGGGAACTTTTATATTTGCTTTTGTAGGACTCGTTGTAGTTACCTTTATTATACAACTTATCACCAACATGAAAATCGTTGGTGGAAATGAACTTGGTATTGTATCAGGAGTTAGTGGAAAAAAAGGATTCCGCCTGTTATCAGGAGGAAGGGTATTTTTGATCCCATTGATACAAAAATTTGCCAAAATGGACTTAACTCCCAGCACCATTGAGGTTGTGGTAGATTCTGCCATTGCTGAGGGAATTGTACCATTGAATGTTAAAGCCACAGTAAGTTTCGCTATTGCTTCAAATGAGGGTGGAAGAAAACGGGCTGCCACCCGTATTTTGCATCTAACAGATAATTGGGATTCATTATGCAAAGTAGCCAGTGACATTATTGAAGGCCATTTAAGAGATTCCATTGCTACTATGACCCCCGAACAAGTGATGCAAGACAAAGACACTCTGGTGTCCAAAATGATCAATGTATGTAAAAGCGACTTAGAAAACATAGGGTTGGAAATCACTACCATGAACATTGCAGACGTAGACGACCACAGACTTGCAGGAGTGGATGAACCTGACCTATATATCGCTTTGTTAAAACGAGTTCAATCAACCAATGCAGAAACACGGGCACGCAAAGCCAAAGCCGAAGCACTGGCAAAATCAAAAGAGGCAGAAGAAGCCCGCAGAGCTGATATTGAAGTACGAAAGCTCGAAAATGAATATGAAGAATTAATGGCTTCTACAAATTACAGGGTAAAAGAAGAAAAACAAAAAGAAAAAGTTGGGATTGAGCAGGTTGTCAGAAATTCTCAAGCCAAAATAGCCGGTCTGAAAGCAGAAATTGAAGCCGAGAAACAACGCACTGAGATGAACCGGAAGAAATATGAAGCAGAGATTATAACCCCTGCTAAAACAGAACAGGAAAGAATGGCCATGGAAGCCCGACAAAAAGCTTTTCAGATTGAAGGAAAGGCACAGGGAGAAATTGATGAGTTTATACAAACCATTGAAATACTAAAAAAAGGCGGCAAAGATAGCATCAAGACCTATATTATTGAAAACTTTAAACAATTGATTGAACCTTTTGCTGAAACATTGGGCTACTTCCCTGTAGAAAAATTAAGTGTAATCACAGGTACCGAAGGCTCGCATGCTCCAATCTCAGCTATTCACCCGAATGCTATTGAAGAACAAAAAAACAATATGATATCCGGTGCTATTGCAGAGATATTAGAAAATAAAATAAAGGAACAAGATGGTTCTGATAGCAACGGTGGAAAAGTTGAAAAGGAATAAAAAACATGCGCTACTGCAAATTTATGAAGAGAATTAAGGATGTTAATGCCTGAATAAAGTTGTCAACTATTTATGCATTAACATTCTCCCTTCCTTAACATAAAAACTTTTTTCCAGTTCTTTTTTACGGTTTCCGTCTGAGACAACAATTAAATAATCGCCCGGCTCAATTTTAAAATGATCATCCGGATTTTTTATCAATTCATAATGTCCGTTTTGTTTTTTACTGATGCCCATTAAAATGGTATTGAACTCTTCTTTTATTTTCACAAACACCTCTTTGCAAGAAAGGCCTGCATACGGATTCTTTTCCGACACATAAAACTCCATAAAATCAAAGGATTTATCATGTGTTGCAGTGGTGATAAGGTCTTCTGTAAACTTTGCCACATCGGGTTCAAAAATAAAACTGGCAATGAGTTTTGAGCTGATCTCTTTTTCAGGAATGACGTATGTTGCCCCTGCACTGTAAAATGTATCTTTTAATTCTGTATTCGACAAATATGCCACAACATTGATATCTTTAAACGCTTTTCTCAAATTAATGAGATAAACCAATGCTTTGGAATCATCTTCCATGTTGATAAAAATCGAAGATGATTGATGGATATTAGCCTTTTTCAACAGGTCAAGCCCTTGAATTTCGCCAAAAATAACAAACACATTGTCAGGATAAATTTCATAAATTAAATCCACATCATTTTTATTGTTTGTAATGGCCACTACCTGCTGATTCGCATTGATGATTTGATCGGTAATGGATTTCCCAAACTCATTCCATCCCACAATGATGACATGATGCGAAAAATCTGTGCCGAAATGGCCTAATTTTTTCTTTTCCATATAGTTTTGAATTTTATGTGTGATTTGACCAATCAAATAGCTCAAGACACCCAGGCTGAATAGTATCAGTATCAATCCGACAATTTTTCCCGGCACTGTCACTGGATAAAGATCGCCATACCCTACGGTGGTTAAGGTGACAATGGAGTACCAAAAGGCATCGAACAAGGTTTTTATTGAACTGCTATCATTGTTGAATTCAAAATAACGGATGGTAGCCAATAAAAACAGAAAGATAAGAAGGGCAATAAAAATTTTAAGAACCTGATATAATGGTTTTTTTTTCATTCTATTACTTCCGGGATTAAACATTGTAGTTGATTAATAAACAACTGATTTTTGCGTGCATTGCAACTACTGATCTCAACGTAAGTCTTTCCTGCTTCCGGAAAGGTATGAATGGCCAAATGGCTTTCTGCAAGTATCCATATAGCAGTGAATCCCTCATTTTCAAATATTTGATGTACTTTTTGCAGCACATTAAACCCTGCGATGGATAAATATTGATCCATAGTATCTATTAACTTATCAACAGACGTTTCATTGATCCAGCATTGATGATTGAATATTTCAGCCTTCATGTATTCATGTTTTACATCTCAAAAATAAAGAAAAAAATAACACTTAATCAGGATGCTTTTTATTATTTTCGTCTCTGGATTTATTTATAAAAATTTTAATCAATGCATTCAATAGTTAAAAGACATAATATATTTATCTGGATACCTATCATTTTATTTCCGTTGATCACATTAAACATCACTGTTGACCCGGTTTTACCAGTTCGATTCACAATTTTGGCGATATTTCTTACAGGTTTTTCATTGTATTTTTTAATAAACAAGGACACGTTAAAAATAAAAAGCTCATACAATGTTAACATATTAATATTAACCATCAGTGCATTTGTTTTATATAATGTATTCAGCATTATCATAAGTCCACATCCGGGTGATGCACTTTTTGAATTTTTAAAACTTTATTTAATTCTGTTAACTGGCATCCTTTTTTATATTTACTATTATGATAACTCCTATGAATTCCTGAATAATTTTGTTATATCAATTAATATTCTAACCATTATTATAAGCATATGGGGAATATATAACTATATTTATTTTTATTCTTCTACAGAACTCACTCATGCTATACTTTATGAAATCCGTACATCTTTTGCTCATAAAAACTTATTTACAGAAGTCCTCTTTTTATGCATCCCGTTTACTGTTTATGCTGCATTTTTTAAAAACAAATGGCAACAGGTTTTGGGAGTGTCCAACACTATTTTTGTTATATTTTTAATTGTCGCATTGCTAACCAGAGCCGTTTGGGTTGCTTTTTTTGCAGGAATTGTATTTTTTTGTATCTGTTATATCATCGTGTTTATTAAAGAAAAAAACAAACAGATGTTATGGAGGATATCTCCTGTAGTCATCAGTTTGCTGGTGGTTATTTCTATTTCTGCCAATTGGTACCTGACAGCAGATGTATCAAATCCCATAAAAAAACAAGTCATTAAAACGTTTAATACTGAATATGGATCTGTTAAAGATAGAATTGTATTATGGAAAAAAACATACAAACTCATCAAAGAAAAACCATTTTTTGGCCATGGAACAGCTTCCTGGAGAACGAAAATTTTAAAATATGGGAATAAAGATTTGCGTTCACAGGATCATGTTACGTTCTATCAACGCCCTCATAATGATTATCTTTGGATAGCCAGTGAAAACGGTTTCATAGGCCTTGCATTATATCTTTTACTATTTTTAATGGTTGGTATGATGGGATTAAAATTAATTTTCAATAAAGAGAATCCTGTTTCACTAAAAATTAATGTGCTTCTTTTATTATCCGCAATGGTTGGATATTTAACCTATTCTGTTTTCAGTTTCCCCAAAGAACGAATTATACAACCATTACTTATATGTTTGATGGCTGCAACCTTTTTTTCATTAACTAAAAACAATAAAACCCTAAAATTAAGAAGAATACACCTGCTAACATTATTTATTCCGGTATATTTTTCACTATTTTTTGGATTTGTAAGAATAAATTCAGAAATTTGTACACGTAAGATATACAAAGCAAGAGAAAATCAACAATGGAAAGAAGTTATGAATTTAACGCCCAAAACTGTTAATATCTTTTATAATATGGATGCATTTTCAACACCCATAAAATGGTATAGTGGCAATGCCTGGTATAACCTTGGCAATATAGAATATGCTGTGAATGATTATGAAGAAGCGTATCAAATAAATCCATATCATATTCATATCCTCAATAATCTTGGGACTTGTTACTCAAAATTGAATCGAAATGCTGAAGCCATTAAATATTATGAACAGGCATTAACCATAGCCCCGAATTTTAGAGATGCTATTCTTAATTTAAGCGCCATTTATTATAATAAAAACAAATATACAGAAGCATACAAGGTACTGCGAAAAGACCCGGAACCGCCTTCTACCAAAAGATTCATCCACACATTACGATACATTCTAAAGCCTTTTTTTGAAGACATTGTATCTTCAACTTCTGAAAAGCCATTAAAAAAACAATTTATTGCCATTTTTAATACACCTGCATGGACATATGGTGTACATAAGAAGTCCATTCAAAATCAACGTTCATTCAGAGATCAACTTTATATAGATGCTATATATACTTTAACTGAAATAGACAGTATCTATTCTTCTTCTTTTGCCGATTCGTTAACCTTAAAATATCATATTAAGCCATGAAGAATCTGTTTTATTTATTATTCGCCGTATCATTATTCATTCATCAACCTGTTATACAATCCCAAACACTTCAATCCATACTTCCCGATTCAGCTTACCAGGGGGATGGTTTAAGTGTGACAATCAGCGGGGAAGGCACTCATTTTAGCCAGGCCACATATACCATCGTATATCTAAATCAGGCCAGCAGTACGATTTTCCCGACACAGACAATAATTCAAAACAATACCCGGATTGATGTTGAATTTGAATTCACCAATAACTATAAAGCGGGGATATATGACTTATATTTATATAATGATGTAGATGAAAGTATGGAACTTCCATCTGCATTTGAATTGCTTAAAGACACAATCCCTCCTGAAATAAGCGCAGTTGAACCGGATTCGGCATACCTTGAAGATAAATTAATGATCAACATTTCCGGTTCCCATACCCATTTCAAACAAGCTTCTAATGTTATTCGCCTGCGGCAAGGGACTTACACCATATCTCCCGATTATCAAAACGCAACAAATTATGACCAGATTGAAGCTGAATATAATTTTGATGCAATGGATCCAACAGGATTTTACGACCTTGAAATTGAAAATGAGGCTGACGGGGTATTAACTTTTGAAAATGCCATTGAACACCTTAGTATAGAAAGGCCAATGCCCGTATTAAAAAACATTTCACCCGACATCGGCTATGTTGACAGTACTTTAATGACGACAATAACCGGCGAAAATACACGATTCAACCAGGGAACAAACGTGACTGTGATCCTTATAAATGAAAACAATAAAAGAATTTATGCATCAGAGAATGTAATCAATGATACCAAAATGCAGGTATATTTTAATTTTCGGCCATATCACGATACAGGACTGTACAATGTTCATGTTGATGATTACTATGATGATAACTTAATGATAGAAGATGGTTTTTATTTAAAACCAGACCAGACACCTCCCTTACTTCATACAATAAATCCAAATCAGGCAAAACAAGGAGAAACGATTGAATTACAAATAAGTGGAAAAAATACACATTTTCAACAGGGCACCTCTTCTGTTGTATGGTTGAAAAAAGACGGAAACCCAATACATCCGGTTAGTAGAAATGTTATAAACGACACATTAATTTATGCAACATTTGACTTTAATTGGACAGATAGTATCGGATATTATGATGTTCATCAATATAATGTTGAAGACAGGGAAATTTTATGCCAAAACTGCTTTTTGCTGAAAGAAAACCCCAATGCCCCGGCATTGGCCGGCCTCTCCCCTTCTGAAGGAAACAAAGGACAGCAATTAACACTTACAGTAACAGGCAGCAACACACATTTTCAACAGGCTACATCTGTAAGTTATTACCTCTCTAAATCTCAGACATCCATTTATCCTGATAATATTCATGTCATCAATGATTCCATTGCAGAACTGGATTTTTCATTTACACACCAACTTACACCGCAACAATATGACTTACATGCTTCTAATCCTATAGATGGGGGATTAAAACTTACTAAAGCATTTACATTGAATGATTATAATGTCTTGCCGGAAATCACTTCATTGAGCACAGATACTATTTTTTACAATGAAAACAACACCATCCATCTCGGATTTGATCATTCACACTTTATTGATGCTTCCGAACATTCATTATTCCTTAAACGGACAAATCCTTTTTATGAGATTCAGGTAAATAACATCACCATCCATCAAAATGATAGCTTAACATTCACAGTTAACCCCGAAGATGCAGTACCCGGAAGATATTCTATTGTTGCGTACAATAATTTTGACGGAGAAATCACATTAAATGATACCATAAAAATACAACATCGTCCTGAAGTGCCATCTATCATTAACCTGATTAATGATACACTTCAATTACCAGGACAATACAATGTGAATGTTTATTGCCAAAACACGCATTTAGGCCAGGGAAACGACTCTGTATATCTTTTAAAGAATGGCATTGAAGCAATAATAGAAGCCGATAGTGTAATTGTTTATAATGAAGTTCATTTAAAAGCATTCTTCACCATACATTCCAATGATATTGGAACGTATGACCTGTATATTACCAATCCTGCTGATGGTACCTTAACCGCTCCAAATGCTTTAATTTATAATGTAGTAACCAATATTCAAAAGCAGGATAGAAAAAATACATTTAAAATATATCCCAATCCTACAAGTGGTTTGATTTACATCGAATCCCGTCCAAATGCTATAAACCATTTATTGTTGCATTCAATTCAGGGTACAACATTAGTAAACAAACCGGTATTACAGGATGGAACCATTCAGTTGGATTTACAAAGGTTTGGAAGAGGAACGTACATCTTGACTATCATAAATGAAAACCAAAAAATTCTCAGAAAAGTTATTGTTAAATAAACCGTTGCATACATAATACGATACTGCTGCAATTTTTGTGGAAAAAGTTTTTAATTTATCAACCATATATTAGAATTAATAACATCAATTTCTGAGCAAATTGGAGAGATTAAAGCAGCCAGATTAACTAAACCGCCAACAGAACTAAGAAAACGAAACAGGATTAAATCAATCCAGTCAACTTTGGAGATTGAAGGCAACACTCTTACAATAGAGCAAATAACAGACCTGATTAACAATAAAAGGGTTTTGGCCCCTCAGAAAGATATACTGGAAGTTAAAAATGCAGTAAATGAACAATTTTTGGAACAAGTATAATGATGCAAACAGACATTACAGCCAAAGATGAATTTGCAGCTTAATACAAATCCCACGAACCATTCAAGAAATACCGATACACCACAGGATTGTGAATGGTATTGATTTCGATGGAGCCTGTATCCTGAAAAAAATAATTTTTGCCGAATGAAGTGATCAATGACATGGCCTCATGATTGATCCAGTGTGTTTGGATGTCATTCAAGCGGATGTTATGCAAGGCTTTTTTAATTTGCTCATCTGATATATTATTGTTAACACCCAACACCCATCCCCATTCGCCCATCGTGATGATCTGATTATGCAATGGAATAGCTGACAGGCCTGCTTGTTCCATGGTATTTAATATACATTTGAAACTTTTTGAAGCAAAATACGGGCTTCCTGCCTGGGTAACGATGATCCCGTTAGGGCGCAAATGTCGTTTTAACATGGAATAAAACTCCAATGAATAGAATCTTGCCAGCTCCACATTTCTCGGATCAGGAAGGTCTATGATAATGATATCATAAAACCATTGATCATGCACAACATATTGATAAGCATCCTGGTTAATAATTTTCACTTTGCTGTCTTTAAGCGCATGGTTATTTATTTCAGTCAGTGCCGGATGTGTTTGAGCAAGCTCCGTCATTACCGGGTCAATATCTACCAGCCGAACAGACCGGACAGAAGTATGTTTAAGCACTTCACGGACAGCACACCCGTCTCCCCCACCCAGCACCAAAATGTCTTTGGGTAAAGGGTGCTGTTTCATGGCCGGGTGCACCAATACTTCATGATACAATGGTTCATCATAGGATGCAAACTGAAGGTTGCCGTTTAAATACAACCAATAATCGTCTTTCCACTGGGTAATGACGATCTTTTGATATCGGGTTTGCTTTTCAAACACAATTTTATCTTTATACTTTTTCTGTTCACCATAAAAAATAATCCTTTGTGCATTGAACGCACCCATAACTATGAACAGCACCAATCCAATGGCTGCAATATTCAGCGAGAATCTTTTAGAGGATTTAATGACAGAGGGAAAAAAATTGAGCATGGCAATGGCAACCAATAAATTGATAGCACCAAGCACAAATGGTGTATAGGTTAATCCCAGGTGTGGCAACCCGATAAAAGCAAAAAACAAACCACCCACAAGGCTTCCATAATAATCTTTTTCGAGGATGTTGGAAATATTGAATTTTAATGCTTCAAATTTATTATTCAAGCGGACAGCCAGAGGCAATTCCATCCCTATGAGTGTTCCGGTGATAATGGCCAGTATATAAATCAATAAGCCGGCATATATGGTATGAGCAGCAACGGAATAGGATAATAATGCTGCAAATGAAACAATGATAGACAGTGCAAACTCCGTCAGAATAAAAAGGATGAATTCGTTTTTGGATATAAATTTTGTGATCCGCGCCCCTACGCCCATGAAAAATAACATTAAAGAGATGATCAATGCCCATTGAACAATGGAGTCTCCTAATAAATAGCTGGCCAGTGTGGCCAATATATACTCAGATACAATACCGGACAATCCGGTTGCAAACAGTGCAACCTTAAGTATGTAGGATTTATTTCTCAATATTGACACTAACTATAGGCACCAGGTTATCAATATAGCCCCACCAATATAAGCAAATGCTTCAATAACAGAAGCACCTGTATTAGGTTTTTCCTGATTGATGAGTTCGTCTGTCAGATTTTCGCCGGGCAGGAGAATTTTATCGGTAGCCAAACGGACAACAGGCAATAATATAAATCCAATAAGCATTTCTATGGCCATTTCCATAAAATGTTCTCCCCACGAATGAAAATCACCGCTTATGCTATGTCCGATAAGAATACCAAGTGCTACTATTGCGCCGGCAAATCCAATTCCCACAGCTATATTATCTTTTTCAATATGTTCGTGCACATTGAACGGTGTGATCAGGTTGTAAAACAAACCGCCGAGTATCAATACGATTTGTCCGGCAAGCCAAAAGACAACCGAGGTGATGATGCCCGAATACAATAAACCATACGGGAGGTCGGGAAAAAATGACTTTCCCGTGCCGGTGACTGCTCCCATGATAATAACCCCTGAGGCTACCATGTTGGCTGCTTCTATGACCCCTGTCCCGGCATTTTGGTCTTCCACGATTTCCTTTTTGGTACTGAAGGTGTGCAAAATAACTTTATCATTAATGAATGACGAGATGTTTAAAAGTATAATTGCCAATACCCCATATACTCCAATATCAAGAACGTCTATCCATATTCCTGCTGATGGGCCGATGATAGCGCTTCCAATAGCAAGCAAGAGGCCAATATAATAACCTGTATTGGCCAATGCAAAGGCAAAGTTGTCTTTTTTTACCAGTTCATGTTTCACATCAATTTTTCTTCTGATCTGATCATATACCAATTTTCCGATAAAAAATAAGATGAAAGCACTTAAAAGATAAATAAGTGTTTCAATGATCAAAACCAGGTTTGGATTGTTAATGTATTCTTCCATGCTTTATTGTTTTTTTAATGATTATTTTCCAAAGCCTCCGCTTCTTGATCTATAGTTGGATCCTCCGGAGTATCTTGATCCGCTGCGCCGAATCCGGGATGATGAACTCTTATTAACCCTGCTTCGGACACGTTCTCTGAATGACTGAGGTTTAGCCCCCCATGAGGTATTTCTTCCCGAAGAGGTTTTATTGACATAATTTTTAGTACCATAATATCCACTCGGGCCATAATAATCGCGTCCCGAATTCCGGTAGCTCGAATAATAATTATTCCAATAGCTTTGCCTGGCAGGAAATGTAGCCATGTTAAATATGCTTGACAGCATGGCGTATTTGCCATAAAACTCCCAAAACGAACTGCCATTACGTTGCCTCCAGGTACCATATTTTTCATTGCCAACGTAATTGGAATATCCGGCTGGAGCTACATTTTTTGTGAGTTTCCCATCTTTTTTGGAGGCGATCTCCATACCAAGGTTATTTAAATTTTGTTTAAAAAACCGGTCTGAAACCTCATACCATTGTGTTGTTTTGGTGTCAAAAGTAGTATCTGATTTTGGATATACAACCTGATATTGATGCTTATACTTATCCTGGTAATCCATGTCTTTGAGGATTACTGTAAAATCGGATAAATGACTGTTTTTTTCAATCACTTTATCCAGTCCTTCTTTTTGGTATTTATATTGATCTTTCTGCTTGCATCTGCCTGAACTAATAATAATTAACATAAAAACACCTAATATAACGACTAAATATGTACTTCCTCTTTCCATGTTTATAAATATTTATGGATTTAAAAATTATTGTTCTGCCGGGATGATGTTTGAGATTTCAAATGGTTTGAGCAATTTCCCGACAGATGCTTCAAATTCACGTTCCCCCCATTGTTCTATTGTGATCACTGTATCTCCGGGATCATTATAATAATCCCAACTAATGAGCTCCAACCATTCTTTTTGAGTGCCTTCTTCTTTAAAATATCCGGGAGATTCACTTTCAAAAAAATATTTTTGTTGTTGGTATGTGATCTCATCCGGTGGTTTATGGTTCCTTGCAATTTCATCCAGAATATTTTCTTCAATCTTATTGAGCCTGATTTTTTCAAATAGTATCACTTCTACTTCATCATCTTCTTCTACACTTAAAAATTTCATGTCATCACCCGACGATATTTTAAATTCTTTGCTGAATTCATTATTGCCCCAGTCATAGGTATATTCGGCAACAACATGCCATTCTTTCAAATCATATTCAAAAACAAATCCTTTTTTAATATCCGTTACTTGTATGTTTAACGGATCATAATTTGCTTTCTTTTTGTTTTTGAAAATGTTAAAACCCATAGCGCTTATTTATTGTTCATTTTTGCTTTCAGGTCTTCCAATGCATTGCTTGCAGCCACATCAGATGAGCCACTCAAGGCTTCATTAATCTCATTGTCAATACTTTGTCCTTCATTAGATATTTCACCATATGCCTGAGCTAATGATTCCTGCTGGTCAACCTTATCTTTCATTTTTTCGAGCATGGAAATGGTTCCACTGCTATCTACATTGGCCATTGATTTATTGAGTTTTGAAGTAGCCTGGCTCACTCTGTACCGTGCTTTAAGCATTTTAAGCTCGTTTTCATATTTCGCAATGTTGGATTTTAATTTCTCTACATTGTTATTGAGTTGGCTAATTTGTCCCTGAAGCTGATTGTACTGATGAGTGGATTGTTGAACCTGCCGTTGAGCTTCTTCTTTGCGTTTAAGGGCTTCTGTTGCCAGGCGGTTTGATTCTTCTTCGGACATCTCGCCTGATTGTGCTTTTTGAACAAGCTGTACAGCTTTATGTTCATAATTTTTGGCTTTGGCTGCATTGTCTGATATTTCTTTTTTGGTGCGGATAGCAACAGATTTGACTTCTGCCAAAGATTGCAAGCTTTTATCCAGTTGTTTTTTTAAATCCCTGATGCCTTGTTCGGTCATTTTAATAGGATTTTCGAGCTTGTCAACTGCAGCGTGAGCTTCAGCTTCGCCCACTTTAAAAATTCGTTTAAATAATCCCATAATTAATTCTTTTTAGATATTTCAATAAGTCGGTTACCATATTCAGCCAATAATAATTCCAACGATTCCAATGTGGCTTCTATTTCATTGTAATCAAGATTTTCCAATTGAAGCGTGTCTCTGAAAATCACAGTATCATCCTCTGTTAAAGCAAATGCCCCGTGGATGATATCCCTGTTTTTTGCTAATAATTCTTTTACTATTTCCAGACTATTGGTATTCAATTTGAATAGCGGATATTCAAAAATCAGTATAGGGTCTTCACAGTCAATGATTAATTTATGAATTCCGGCATCTTCGTTTTCAACGACAAATAATTCTTCCGCCTGGTCTTCTTCCAAAATATTGTACTCCATTTGAAGTAAATATTCTTTAACTTTTGAGAATGCATTCATGATAATAATTGTTTTTTATTTTATGCAATATTATAAATTTTTTAAGAATATAAATCTATAATTAATCAATTTTTAAAATATTAATTTTATGTTAATATTTTTAAATGATTTTTGAATTCTATTCATACAAACGCTTTAACAAAAAAAATATTCTTTGGAATGTCTTTATTTAAAAATTGGAGCTATTGGTCAAATTTTTAAAGTCATCGCCACTGGGATGTTGGAATAATGTAAGATCAAACTGGGGTATAACAGCCATTAGATGATCAAAAACATCAGCTTGAATCCCTTCATAAACAGCCCAGTTTTGTTCTTTACTGAATGCATAAATTTCGAGGGGAAGCCCTTTTTCTGTTTGTTGTAATTGTCTTACCATTGCAATAAACGAGCTGCCTTCTCCATGTATTTTCGGATGGTTTCTGATGTATGATTCAATGTATTTTCTAAAAACACCTATATTGGTCAGCCGCCGCCCATTAAGCATATCACCCTTTTGAAGGTTTTTGGCTTTATTGTCTTCTTCAATTTCAACTCTTTTTTGTCTGATATAATCTGCTATCAGCTTGATTTTTTCATATTTTTCGAGCATTTCTTCAGTACAAAAACAAATGCTTTTTACATTGATATGTAGCGCCCTTTTAATTCGCCTTCCACCAGATTCCTTCATCCCCCTCCAATTACTGAACGACTCAGACACCAAAGCATATGTAGGGATTGTGCTGATGGTTTTGTCAAAGTTTCTCACTTTTACTGTGTTCAGGGTAATCTCAATCACGTCTCCATCTGCACCGTGGCTGGGCATGGTGATCCAATCTCCTAATTTTACCATATTATTGGCTGTTAACTGAATACTGGCTACAAACCCCAGTATTGTATCTTTGAAAACGAGTAATAATACAGCAGCCATTGCACTCAAGCCGGTCAAAAAGTACAATGGATTTTTATTGAAAATGACAGAAAGGATTAATATACCGCCAATAAAATACAATCCCAGTTTAAGAATTTGAATAAATCCTTGAATAGAACGGTCTTTTGAAACATCAAGATTCAAATATATTTCATGAGCCCCATTAATCAGTGCATCAAACACGGATATTCCAAGCACGATCATATAGATTCCAATGATGGTTTTGATCAGGTGTATTATTTCAGGGTGTCCTGAAATTAAATCAGATGAAAAAAAAATGACCAAAGCAGGGGCAAAATGTGCCAAGCGGTTAAATAGTTTCCGTTTTAAGAAAATATCATCCCACCATATTTTACTTTTCTTAACATAATGCGATATAGCAGCTAATAAAAACCTTTTTGCAATAAAATTAGCAAGCAGACTTAAAACGGCAACAATAAATACAACGATAAATACAAGCAAATAATCAGAAATACCGGAAGCAACTCCCAGTTGCTGAATCCAATGATTTAAAGCTTTGATCTGATCGTGAAATATATTTATAATTATCATTTTATAAAAAGACTCTATTTATAGTTCCGGGAAAAAACCCTTATGAATAACATTCAACGCCTTATTCAAATCGCCTTTTGTTATAATGACTGATATGTTTAATTCGGAAGACCCTTGGGCTATTCCCACGACATTGATTTGATGGGTTCCCAAAGAATGGAACAAAGATGCCGATATTCCGGGAGTATGCTTCATTCCTTCACCAACAACGGCAATAATAGATAAATGCGGTTCGATATCAAGTTGAATATCTTTGTCCAGTTCCATTTCTTTGTAAAATTCTTTTGCAATGCCTTTTTGTGCTTTATCTGTATCTGTCGGATCAATGGCAAAACTGATTGAATGCTCAGATGAAGCCTGGGTGATCATAATAATATTAATCTCACGGTCAGCCAACACACCAAACAAACGACTTGCAATACCAGGTACTCCAGCCATCCCGGAACCCTGTAATGTCAACATAGCCACATCATCTATAGATGATATTCCTTTTATCAAGGCTTCTTTGCCGGTGTCTCCTTTTCTGCTGATGACAGTGCCTTTTGAATTGGGGTTGAATGTGTTTTTAATGACCACAGGTATATTTTTCAGATATACCGGACGTATTGTGGGAGTGTAAATCACTTTTGCACCAAAATGAGAAAGTTCCATTGCCTCGGCATAACTAAGCTGCTCAACAGCAAAAGCACCTTCTACTATTTTAGGATTGGCTGTTAATACTCCGTCTACATCTGTCCATATCTCAAGGACATCGGCATTTAAACAGGAAGCAATAATGGCCGCTGTATAATCAGACCCTCCTCTTCCGAGTGTCGTGGTTTCCCCCTCTTCATCAGAAGCGATAAATCCGGGTAAAATAAATGTCTTGCTACCTCCTTCCAGTTTTTTCTGAATAATGTTGTTTGTTATTTCAAAATTCACATTGGCTTTACCAAAATGATTATCTGTGATGATCACTTTTCTTGAGTCAATGAAAAACCCTTCGTCAATGATTTCTCCTATGATATATGCAGAAAGTAATTCGCCAAAGCTTAACACATGGTCAGATATTTTATTTGTGACCTCTTTAAGAAAATAAATGCCATTCAACATATTGGCCAGTTCTTCAAAAGACTTATCAATATTTCGTTTCATAGAATCCTGGTGGCCCTTGTTGGGCATAAGTGCTTCAATGGCTTCATGATGGCGATTAATCATTGACTGCAACTCTTCTTTATAACTATCATTCCGCTGCTTTGCCAACGACAACATCCGCATAAGCTGATCTGTAACACCTTTAAAAGCAGATACCACTACAATTGAATTTTGTGGCTGACTTTCAACTATTTCTTTAACTTTCTCTATCATTTCAGGACTTCCAACAGAAGTTCCTCCAAATTTTAATACCTTCATCCGTTTATTTTAGTTTATAATTTTTTATTGTTTTACAATATAAATTTGCGTTTATTGGATGTGCGTTGTTAGAATTATAAGAATGTTCCTTACTCATCTCTCATCTCAATACTCACACCCCATTAACAATTAACAATTATTCTTGAATTCCTTCAGCTTGTGCTTGTCTGTTTATTTTTTTAATTAATCCCTGCAATACATTTCCCGGCCCGACCTCTGTAAACGATTCAGCTCCATCGTTAATCATATTTTGTATGGTTTGTGTCCATAATACAGGATGGTCAAGTTGGGTGATCAGATTATGTTTGATGGTTTCAGGGGCTGTTGAAGGTTTTGCATTTACATTTTGATATACAGGGCAAACAGGTTTGTTGAATGATGTCTGGTGAATGACTTCCTCCAGTTCTTTCCTGGCAGGTTCCATTAATGATGAATGAAATCCTCCTCCTACTTTGAGTTTCAATGCACGCTTAGCTCCTTTTTCTTTCAATATTTCTATAGCCTGGTCTACCCCTTCGTGTGTACCGGAAATAACAATCTGGCCCGGACTATTATAATTTGCCGGAATCACGACAGCATCTATAGTTTGACATACTTCTTCTACAATATTGTCATCCATTCCCAGTATAGCAGCCATTCCGGAGGGGTTTTCCTCACATGCTTTTTGCATGGCTTGTGCACGTTTAGCAACCAACATGACCCCGTCTTCAAATGATAAGACTCCACTGGAAGCCAGTGCCGAAAATTCTCCAAGAGAATGGCCGGCAACCATTCCGGGTTGAATGGCCTTTACTTTAGCTAATGTTACAGAATGTATAAAAATGGCCGGCTGTGTTACATTGGTTTGTTTCAAATCATCATCTGTTCCGTCAAACATGATGTCTGTAATAGAAAAACCTAATAGCTGATTGGCCTTTGCAAAGTAGTCTTTTGCCAAATCAGAATTGTCAAATAATGACTTTCCCATTCCCGGGTGTTGAGCACCCTGCCCTGGAAATACATATGCATTCATAAAATGTATATTTTAAAATTTGACTTGCAAAAATAGGAAATCTAAGATAATATTCTATGCTTTTTGGATTTATATTTTTTAGGTGCTACTGCAAAATTAAATTAAGTTGAGCGAGTGATTGAGTTGATTCGGTAAGTTGATAATCTGTCCTTTTTTTTTAGAAGTTGAGAAGATAGAATTGTAGAATTTAGAAGGGGAATTCGTTGATTTAGTTTAGTTATTGAGTCGTTGAGTGTGTTAACATTAACCATTCATAATTAATTGTTAATTATGTTTGAGTGTGAATGTTGTGGGGCATGGTGCCCCCCCCGAGACTGAATTCTTTAAAAACCTGCTCGCATAAAACCATGGACGGTTCATCTGTTTATTTTTTAATGGTCAGATGGAGCTCGCCATGAGTTTAATCTATTGACTTTATGCAACATAATCAAATCCTTAATAATCATGCTCGTGTTAGTCAAAATTTTTTGTCATGGCTCGGTTCATATTTGTTTTGTTACATCAAACTTATTATGTTTGCAGTCTAAACATGGTTTCTCAATATGAATAAAACAAAAACATACAAACACCTTTTCTTTGATTTGGATAAAACGATATGGGATTTTAATACCAATGTATATAATACCTTTCATATTCTTTTTGAACAATTTAAAATCCACGAGTATTGTCAACTATCTGATTTCGTAAAAGTTTACAACAAGCATAATGAAAGGCTCTGGCGGGAATTCAGAAAAGGAAACATCCGGAAGGAACGGCTCAGAACCAAGCGTTTTATGTTAGTATTTAAAGAGATTGGGATTAATAACATGCAACTGGCACAGGAAATAGGGGATATTTATATTGAAATGGTTGTCCGGCAAAAAGCCCTGTTGCCTGGGGCGCAAACTATTTTGGAGTACCTTTCCCGGCATTATACCTTGCATATCATTACCAATGGGTTTGAACAGGTGCAGATGAAAAAGATCAACAATAGTGGGCTTACCGGGTATTTTACATCCATTACGACATCTGATTCAACAAAACATAAAAAACCTGCCCCGGGAATTTTTCATCATGCCTTAACCCTGGCCAATGCAGGCACACACGAATCATTGATGATTGGTGATGATCTGGAAGCAGACATCATTGGTGCACGAAAATGTAAAATTGACCAGGTGTATTTTAATCCAGATAAAATTCCACATAAAAAGAATATCACGTATGAGATTGCGTGTTTGGATGAGTTAAAGGAGTTGCTCTGACTCAAATTAAAAAGGAGCTTCATCTTCATTATTGAAATCAAAACCTTTGCCCATTTCAAAAGCCTCATTGGCATCATCAACTCCGGGATCAGCTTCATCATTCATTTTTGAACCATAAGTAACCCCTCCTGTCCCATTGCTTTCGTCGTTTGGCATTGAGAAATCCTGTGTATCCAGTTCCGTGAATTTAGCAAATTGATCCCTGAATTTAAGCTGAACATCACCTAATGGGCCGTTCCGGTGTTTTGCAATAATGATTTCAGCAATGTCTTTTAACGAATTGCCTTCCTCATCTTCTATGAATCCATATTTTTCCGGCCTGTGTATAAATAATACCAAATCAGCATCCTGTTCAATGGCTCCGGATTCGCGAAGGTCTGATAATTGTGGACGTTTGTTGCCAGATCGCATTTCTACAGAACGGTTTAACTGAGATAGTGCAATGATTGGGACATCCAGCTCTTTTGCAATGGCTTTGAGTGATCTGGATATCACACTGACTTCCTGCTCCCTGTTGCCTCTGGCATCACCGGGGCCTGTCATAAGCTGAAGATAATCAACAAATATGGCCTGGATATCATGATTGGCTTTGAGCCTTCTGCATTTGGCCCTGAATTCAAATATTGATAATGCGGGTGTATCATCAATATAAAGAGGAACATTGTCTAAATTTTTAATTTTGTATGTTAATTGTTCCCACTCATATTTTTTTAGGTTTCCATTTCTAATTCGATCAGAAGCAAGTTCTGTTTCAGAGACGATTAAACGATTTACTAACTGAATTGAAGACATCTCCAATGAGAATATAGCGACTGATTGTTTGTGTTCAACAGTCATATTCCTCGCCATCGAAAGAATGAAAGCTGTTTTCCCCATAGACGGCCTGGCTGCTAAAATCACAAGGTCAGATTTTTGCCAACCTGAGGTAATTCTGTCGAGGCTTGTAAAACCAGAGGGCACACCACTCAAATGCCCCTCTTTCTGACTTGCTTCCTCGATTTGCTTTATAGCTTCCTGTATGAGTACATTCAGTTTTGATGTTTCTTTATTGATATTGCCCTCTGCTATAGCAAAAAGCTGTTGTTCCGAAAAATCCAACAGATCATCTACATCAATACTCTCATCATAAGCCCTGGTCTGGATTTCTGTGGAAGCCCTAATAAGTTCGCGTTGAATATGTTTCTGTGCTACAATGTGAGCATGGTATTCGAGATTGGCAGCAGATGCAACCCTGCTTGTTAATTGAGTAATATAAAATGGCCCTCCAACTTCATCCAATTCCTTTGACTTACGCATCTCTTCTGTAACAGTAAGAATATCAACGGGTTTATGTTCTGAGGCAAGGTTAAGTATGGTCGCATAAATCTTTTGATGTGCTTCTGTGTAAAAACTTTCGGGCTTAAGAATATCCATTACCGTGATAATGGCATCTTTTTCAAGCATGACTGCACCCAATATTGCTTCTTCAAGATCAGTAGCCTGTGGAGGCATTTTTCCATAATCAATATCCACAGAAGTAATTCGTCTTGCGTTTTGAGAGTTGTTTTTTCCTGCCATAAATCAATGCTATTTTTTTAAATATCAATCTAATTTACAAATCTATATATATTGTTAAAGATGGGTAGTACAATTTATTTTTGGGTTTTCAAATTTAGCCATTACAACAACATATTTTAAAGCTATTCTGTTTTTTATTTCTACACCGGATGGTGTTGATAAATTGTTGATAAATTTCTTTCTACAAACAGAGAAGTAATAAATAATACTTTTTTAGGTTCTTTGTATATGATAGTACCTTAACCTTAATTTGTGTTTGACCATTCATGTACAATTTATCATGAAATTAATATTATATTTGCACAAAATGCATTGATATGATCTATTTCCCAAATGCCAAGATCAACATTGGGTTGAATATTATTGAAAAAAGAAATGATGGTTTTCATACCATTGAGACTGTTTTATATCCTGTAAAATGGTCTGATATTGCTGAAATCACAATCAACAAACAATCCACTCCCTCATTTAATCAGACAGGCATTCCTCTGGATATAAATGACAACAAAGATAATTTATGTTACAAAGCATATTTATTGCTAAAAAAAGATTATCCGCTACCTTCTGTACAATTTCATTTACATAAAATTATTCCTGTTGGTGCCGGATTGGGAGGAGGGTCATCAGATGCTGCATATACATTGTATTATCTGAATGATTACTTTAATCTTAATCTCTCCCCTCAACAGTTAGTAAATTATGCAGAAATACTCGGGAGTGACTGTCCATTTTTCATTCATAATAAACCAATGTTTGCAACTGAAAAAGGGAACCGGTTACGGAATATTGAACTGGATTTACAAAATTATTACATTGTGATTGTCTATCCTGATCTCTATATTTCTACAAATGAAGCATATTCGGGCATTATACCCCAAAAAAACAAAGATTCATTAGAAGAATTAATCCTTTCTCCCGTATGTGAATGGCGAAATAGTATTAAAAATGATTTTGAGACGTTGATTTTTAAGAAATATCCTGATATAGAGCGCATAAAAAATGAATTATACCTGCATGGAGCACTTTATGCGTCTATGACCGGGAGTGGTTCGTCTGTATATGGCATTTTTAATTCGTTAAAAAAACCGGGATTAAATTTCCCAGAACATTACCATGTATGGCAAGGGCCGTTATAATGAATGATAGTTATTTAGGTGCCACACGATAAAGATAAAAAGCAATAAATGTATATAAAATATTAGGGATCCAAACAGCAATAACAGGGTTGAGGTTTCCTCCAATGGCAAATTGTGCAGAAAACTGCATAAACAAAATATAAGAGAATGAAGCCAACAACCCAATACCCAGTTGCGACCCCATTCCTCCTCTAATTTTCCGGGATGACACGGACACTCCAATCACAGTAAGGATGATTGTTGAGAAGGAATAAGCAAATCGCTTGTTTTTTTCAATGATAGTGGCTTTAACATTCCCCACCCCCTGGAGTCTTTGTTCATCTATATAGTCATTCAATTCATTCAATGTCATTGTTTGGATAATATTTGACCTGCGTTTAAAATCTGAAGGATTCATATTCAGTATCGTGTCCATCTTTTTACCTTTTTTAATCACTTCTTCTCCATTTTCCCGGATGTATCGTATATAATAATTCCGGATAATCCACTTTTCCTTTTCTTCATCCCATTTTATATAATCTGATAGCAATTTACTTTTGAGTGTTCCGTCTTTAAATTCCTCCATAGAAAAATTTTGTCCGATGTCTGTACGGTTATTATAGCTGTACATATATATATACAATCCCGGTTCTATTTGTTTATGCACGTTCCGCTGGTTAAATGACGGTGGACGTCCGTGATAATAGGTGTCTTCAAACCGCATTCGGATTTCTGTTGCTTCCGGGACGACATATTGATTCATATAAACTGTTAAAGATGTAATGATAAGCGCTGAAATCATATAAGGACGTAATAATCTGTTAAAACTGATTCCATTACTCAAAATAGCAATAATTTCAGTATTGTATGCCATTTTAGAGGTAAAAAAGACTACAGAAATAAAAACAAAAAATGAGCTGAATAAAACGGCGAGATATGGGATGTAATTAGGATAATATACAGTGAATATTTTATACAAAGGAGTATCATTTTGCATAAAATTATCAATTTTCTCGGAAAAGTCGAATACTACAGCAATGGCAACGATCAGTGTAAGAGCCAGAAAGAATGTTCCAAGAAACTTTTTGATTATATAAATATCAAGTTTTTTTAATTTGTTTTGAATCATAATTTTCGATCGAGCTGATAAATAATTTTTTCTTTCCAGATTTTAAATACTCCCTCATTAATCTTGTTGCGAGCTTCCTGCATTAACCACATATAAAAGCCAAGATTGTGCAGTGAAGCAATTTGGGCTCCCAAAATTTCTTTACTAACGATTAAATGACGTAAATATGATTTGGAGTATGCTGTATCCACAAATACATTCCCTTCCGGATCAACAGGGGAATAATCATGCATCCATTTTTGATTTTTAATATTGATTATTCCATTTTTCGTAAAAAGCATTCCATTGCGTCCGTTTCGTGTAGGCATAACACAATCAAACATATCCACTCCCCGATCAATGGCTTCAAGAATATTTACAGGGGTTCCTACGCCCATTAAATAGCGTGGCTTAGCTTTTGGGAGTATTTCATTCACAACTTCAATCATCCTGTACATGTCTTCAGCAGATTCTCCAACCGACAACCCGCCTATTGCATTTCCTTCGAGGTCATGTGATGCGATTGCTTCAGCAGATTTTTTTCTCAGGTCTTCAAAAACACTGCCCTGCACAATAGGAAAAAACGTTTGATACCCATCATACAGATGATGTGTTGTTTTAAATTGTTGCACCCCTCTTTCCAACCAATGATGGGTGAGTTCCATGGAGGTTTCGGCTTCTTTTTTACTACATGGGTATGAAGTACACTCATCCAAAGCCATAATGATATCCGCTCCAATTTCGCGCTGGGTATCCACCACATTTTCAGGAGTAAATACATGCTTTGAACCATCTATATGTGATTGAAAGGTAACCCCTTCCATGTTAAGCTTTCTTTTTTCTGAAAGTGAAAAAACCTGGTAACCCCCGCTATCTGTTAATATATTCCCATTCCATCCTATGAATTTATGCAAACCTCCTGCTTGTTTAATCACTTCTGTACCCGGCCTCAAAAAAAGATGATATGTATTTCCGAGGATGATGGAAGCACTGATGTCGTCTTTTAATTCACGCTGATGAACAGCTTTTACTGACCCCAGTGTACCAACCGGCATGAATACAGGTGTTAAAATCGTTCCGTGAGAGGTTGTGATTTTTCCTGTCCTGGCATCTGAATTGTTATTATGTTGTATGATCTCGAATATCATAATTGGGTTCTTACTACAATTTCAAGTGTTTAAATTATAATGTCCGGTCACGATGCTTACAAAGCCCCAAAAATGAGCAGCTTACTATTGTAAATAAACAATTTAAGGTAAGCGAAACAAAGTGAGTAGACATGATGGAACAATCATTAATTAAAGAAAAGGGCAAATATATAATTTTTCCAAACACTTTTTCATGTTATAAGAAACATATAAGGTAATAAATTTAATAAGCTCTATTCTAATAAATGGTTGATAAATTAAACAAATTGTGTTTTAGGAGTCACTATAGAAAATCCAAAGATCAAAATATATTCCAAATTTGTATTAGGATTAAGAATTATAAAGTGTAAACTTTTTTTAGGACGAGTCACCATCCTCCCCCGGCACCGCCGCCTCCAAAGCCACCGCCTCCAAAGCTTCCCATTCCAGAACTGCTGGCAAAACCACCATGCGATGTATGACCAAATCCACCTAAAAAAGCTCCTCCCACAACAGGATAATAATACCAACGTCCGTTGTAGTCGCTGTAAATCCGTTCAACATTCTGTTTTAACAATGCTTCCAAAGCAAATGCAGTAATACTTATACCTGCTACACGCTTTCCTTTCATTTGTCTAACATCCAGTATAATCAAAGCTACTGCTGATAAAAAGCTTAAGAATACCCTGCAAAAAAAGAAATAAACGATTCCAATTATTACAGCCAAAATTACTGGCATTGACATAACAGATATTATGAATAAAATAATACCGATTAAAATCATAAAAATGAATATTATTTTCAAAAAGATGTCTGAAAACTCCCAAAACACTTTATGCCTGTTTCTTCCATCCATTTTTATACAAAAAAAACGGTCTTCAATCTTTGGCAGATATTTCTTTAAAAATCTTTTATTTCTAATGTATTTCGAGATAAATCTTTTGAGTTTTGGATACTTCTTATTAAATGCTCTTTCCAACTCTTCAACATAATTAAGCAAATTTTCTTTATTTGGTTTTCCTTCATAATAATATACATTATACTTTGAAGGGACTTTTCTGTGGCAGACATATATAAAATAAATGATAATGAGAGCAATTGCCAGTCCCATGAGTCCCAAAAAAGACAATAATATAATCTTTCCATCACTCATATCTGATCTTACAGGATCAGAATACTCCCCTTTTGCCATGCTCATAAGTTTATCAAGAGCCAGGTCACATCCCTCATAAAATTGATTCTTTTTAAAATTCGGAATCATGATATTTTCAATAATGCGTTTAGCTCTTTTATCTGTTATAACCCCTTCTAAGCCATAACCAACAGCAATAAACACTTCACCTCTTTCGTCCCGGTATTTTGGTTTTATAAGAATCACAATGCCGTTATCAAATTCTTCTTGCCCTACACCCCAAACATTTCCTATTTCTGTAGCATAAGAATAAGGACTGTCTCCTTCTAGAGAAGGGACGGTAACAATTACAATTTGGTTAGATGTGTTTTGATCAAATACCCGGATACGATTTTCTAATAATATGACTTCACGATCATCAAACATATTTGCCAAATCGCTCACATAACGAAATGGATTAGGTTTCTCCGGTATTCCACTACAAATCAATAATCCAGAACACAACAATAAAATTAAAATAATTGATCGTTTAATTATCATACCATGAAATTTCATTACTTAATTCATTAATATCATCACTTTCATAAGGGAAATAAGCTGATAATTGTTTGCCTATCTCATGGACAGCCAGCTCAATACCTTTTGTAAATTCATTATTTTTAAAATGGGTTTCCATAATCTCTTTTATATGATCCCAAAAATTATTGGGAACAACATTATTAATTCCTTCATCACCAACAATAGCAAATTGTTTATCCCGAACCGCTAAATATATTAATACGCCATTCCTTGCATCTGTCTCTTCCATTTTTAAATACTTGAATACTTCTAATGCCCTTTTAAACGGAGAACCATTGCAATGGTTTTCCAAATGCACTCTTATCTCTCCCGATGACTTTAACTCAGCTTTTTTAATACTAACAGCTATTTTTCGTTTATTTTTTTTAGATAAAAACGTTGACGCTTTCATACATATTCACCCCGTTTATATTTTAAAATTTACTGTTCTCTTAGAACTCTCTATTAAAAAACAATTATTGACCTATAAAAAACTATAGTATATTAAAATTTCATTGATTCAAATTTATAAAAAAAATCTCATATAGTAGAAATTTATATCTGGATATTAATAAAAAAAGGCTGCCCAAACAGACAGCCTTTAAAACATATATTTCAGAAATTAAAAATTATTTGACAATAATTTTCTCTGACACATTGTAGTCATTTCCTGTTGCTTTAATCAAATACATACCTGCATTAAAAATGCCTGCATCAACTTTCAGCGTTGCATCCGAATCATTGATAACGACTGATTCAGCATATACTGTTTTACCGTTGATGTCATAAATTATAACATCTACAGCTTTTTCACCTGCAAAACCTGTTAAATCAATAGTTAATGCATCTCCCACCAGTGGGTTCGGGTACAATTCAATAGAAGCATTGGCATCAGCAGTAGTTATATCCTCAATGTCACTCACTGCTTTGCCGGATTTAATATTACTTCCATCAATAATCAGTTCAGGCATATAATCTGTGTCTTCTGATGAACTGTATTTGGTAAAGCTGGTAATCCCTTCGGTTAATACTGTTGAAATATTAATGGAAAATTCGCCACCCAACGCATTTTCAAGTGCAGTAATACCATTTTCATTGAGTTCGATCTCATTCCACGATCTACTATCAACAATATGTTCGGCAATGGTATTGCCCATGTCTGTGGGACGGTTATTCCATGTAATATTATCCTCACTCCAATTATTATCATTTACCACTTTCAGGAAATGTTCAGGCCCGGTATTCCATGAATCCACAAATAATCTGAGTTTTGCAGAACTCACGGTGCCTGAAGATGACAAGTGGCTTAAATCAAATTTAAGATAAGCCTGTTCATCATGGCCGTCATCATATCTCACAACTTTAAAATCTGACTTATTGCCATAATTTCTGTCCGGTGAATCATTATACACTGTGGCATCATCAATTGGGTTTACAGTATCCATTGAAGGCCCGGGGGAAGATGAATTCACGGTAACATCCACATCGTCGGTATTCTCACAACCATTGGCATCGGTAACAGTCACTGTATAAATACCGTCTGCCGAGGTGGTTGCAGAAGAAATGGTTGGATTCTGATCTGTTGAGCTAAAACTATTCGGTCCACTCCATGACCAGCTGGTGGCATCGCCGCCACTTTCGGTTAAATTGATGTCATCGCCTTCTTCAACCGGAGAGTTGCTGCCGGCTGTGGCTGTAGGCGATGCATTAACTGTGACATCTACATTGTCTGTGCTTTCGCATCCGTTGGCATCGGTCACGGTCACTGTATACGTGCCATCTGCCGATGTAGATGCAGAAGAAACCGTTGGATTTTGATCTGTTGAGCTAAAGCTATTCGGGCCGCTCCATGACCAACTGGTGGCATCATCGCCGCTTTCGGTTAAATTGATGTCGTCGCCTTCACATACAGGCGAATTACTGCCGGCTGTAGCGGTTGGCAATGAATTTACTATTACAGAAACCTCGTCGGTTGCTGTATTGCTGTTAGCATCTGTAACGGTTACTGTATAGGTACCGGCTGCTGAAGTGGATGCTGAAGAAATAGTAGGATTCTGATCTGTTGAGCTAAAGCTGTTCGGGCCGCTCCATGACCAGCTGGTCGCATCGCCACCGCTTTCGGTTAAATGAATGTCTTCTCCTACACATACTGGTGAATTACTGCCAGCTGAGGCTGTAGGTGTAGCTTCACCTTCGTCTCCAACAATAATCAATTCAGGCATATAATCGGTGTCTTCTGATGAACTGTACTTTGTAAAGCTGGTGACACCCTCGGTTAATACACTTGATATATTAATTGAAAATTCATCGCCAAGGGCATTCTCAAGTGCAGCAACACCATCTGAATTCAGTTCAATCTCATTCCATGACCTACTGGCCACAACATGTTCTGCAATGGCATTACCCATGTCTGTCGGCCTGTTATTCCAGGTAATGTTGTTTTCGCTCCAATTATTATCATTCACCACTTTTAGCGTATGTTCGGGCCCGCTATTCCACGAACCTACAAACAATCTGAGCTTTGCTGAACTTATACTTCCCGAAGCTGAAAAACCACTCAGGTCAAATTTAATATAAGCCTGTTCATCATGGCCATCATCATATCGTACAACTTTAAAATCTGTTTTATTCCCGTAATTTCTGTCTGGAGAGTCATTGTATACAGTAGCATCATCAATTGGGTTCAACGTATCTGATGATGGATCCACAACAGATGTATTCACAGTAACATCTACATTATCTGTGCTTTCGCAACCATTCGAACCAGACACTGTCACCGTATAGGTGCCGTCTGCCGAAGATGTGGCTGAGCTAATGGTGGGGTTCTGGACTGTTGAACTAAAACTATTCGGTCCACTCCATGACCAGCTGGTGGCATCGCCGCCACTTTCGGTTAAATTGATGTCATCGCCTTCTTCAACCGGAGAGTTGCTGCCGGCTGTGGCTGTAGGCGATGCATTAACTGTGACATCTACATTGTCTGTGCTTTCGCATCCGTTGGCATCGGTCACGGTCACTGTATACGTGCCATCTGCCGATGTAGATGCAGAAGAAATCGTTGGATTTTGATCTGTAGAGCTAAAGCTGTTGGGTCCGCTCCATGACCAACCGGTGGCATCATCGCCGCTTTCGGTTAAATTGATATTTTCGCCTTCACACACAGGTGAATTGCTGCCGGCGGTGGCTGAAGGAATTGAATTAACCGATACTGTTACTTCGTCTGTTGCTGTTTCACTGTCTGCATCAGTAATGGTGACTTTATAAGTACCGCCATCTGAAGTAGTCGCATTTGCAATGGTAGGATTTTGGTCTGTTGAGCTAAAGCTATTCGGGCCGCTCCATGACCAGCTTACGGCATCGCCACCGCTTTCGGTTAAGTTAATATCATCGCCCACACAAACAGGAGAATTGCTGCTGGCTGTAGCTGAGGGAGCGCCGCCTTCACAATCTTGTGGCCATGTACCATGATCTGGACACCAGGTTACATCATGTTCTCCACTCAATGCATCGATTTCATTTTTAAAATCGGTACTTGAACTGAACAGATAGGCTTCGTGTCCGGCTTTAATCTCGGGGAACGAATAAAAACACAACCATGACATTTCCATGTCATTTTCATAGAATTCAATTAGCTCACCGCTATATTCCAAATTACCATGTAATGTACTGTCGCGTGTAAACTCTGTATTGATAAATGCATATCCCTGATCTTGCAACTGCGGAATGATATTTAACTCAGTTGAAGAAGCATATTTTGAATTTGTATGTTTCCGTGCATGCGAACACCAATAATATCCATGATAACCCATAGAGGCATTGCTAAAATCCACACCACCATCTTCCATTCCCTGTATATCCTGGAGCAGGTAATCTGCTGTAGCCACTACGCTTCCATAGCTTCGCATGATAATATGCGTGTTGGGGGCATATTTCCTGATTGTATCATATGCTTCAACTTCCATACTTATGGTTTCATCAGAAGAAGGATTGTTGCATACAAACTCTGGTTCATTATACACTTCATAAATCACATGGGTTTCATCAGCATAGCGGGGAGCATAAAAAGGCCAGAATTCCCTCATCTTATCCAATGAAAATTCGCCATTCTTGTCCCATCCTCCAATGGTTATGATAAGATATACACCGGCTTCACGTGTCCACTTCACCAGACTGTCTGCTAAAGGTTGATATCTTCCGGTTGGAACGGAATACCATTCACAATAAAAGTGAAATGCATTCATTCCATACTCAGTAGCTGCTTTTGTGATTCCTTCTTTAGTGCCGTCACGAATCTCAGAAGGATCATTATTATAATAATCTGTGTAAATGTAACAACCACGCAAGCGCGAGCCATTATCGGCTACAAGCGTACCGTTTGAAATATAAGGCCTGCCGCGTTGTTGTGCCAACAATGAAACCATCATCAGCATCAAACCAATCGTAAAACTAAGTTTTTTCATAGGTTAGTTAGTTTTGGGGTTAATAAATAAGATGGCGGGGCCTTTTCGCCCCACCTTTTTTACAAAGAAGTTAGTTTATTAGTTTAATTTGTGTTTGTTCTATAAAATCCAAATTCAAGGCATGTGAGGAATCTAAACCAAAAAATACCGGAGTATTTGAGGACTTAGATTTCGAGCAACAACGAAGGAGCTCGACGAAGTCAACCTGGACTTTATAATCAATATGCTAATATAGGGATAGATGGGGATTATCAAAAACAACCTTGAAACATATAAGCAATGATGAAACATTATGTTACATGGTTACAGAAAATGTATCAAGAGTATATATTTCTATTTGCAATGTATGCATTCATGAGGCTTCATCAACCAAGCTTAACCGGAAAATCATTCAACGTTATCATATCTTTTATCAAGATGCTGATTTTTGAATGACCTGTAGAATTTATGAATAATAAAACGGGCATCTTCTTTTGAAGGGATCAAGGCATAGAGAGAAGTGCCTGTAATTTTCATAAAAACAGTTATATGAAAAACAAACGAAAAAATATAAGCCAGTGAAGAAGCTATGGCCGCACCTTTTAATGCCATGGACGGAACGATTAATATACCAACACCGGCCACTACAGCCAGGCCAATAGCTGAACCTATTGTATTTAAATAATGTCTGCCAGTGCCTGAAAAATAATGGGCTATGATAGAATGACCCACAACACTAATAATTCCAGGACTCAAGTAAATAATCACCAGGCGTACATATCCGAATTCTTGTCCGAATATGGCTTGATACAGTTGTACGGGAATTAAAAACAACACCAACACACAACAAACACCAATGATAAGACTTACCTTTAAAACCCGTATAGTCAACAAAGGTGCTTCGGATTCATTGGAAAGATTGGCAATTTTAGTATACAATACCAATGAAATGCTTTTACTGATTAACCAGATACCTTCTGCCAGCCTTACACTCAGTGCCAGTATCCCCAATATGGATTTATCATAATAATAATCAATATAATAATAAGTCAACCTGTATACAAATAATTGCAGCAAATTGGCCAACTGTGCAAATCCGCTATACATAAACATCTTGCGAATAATACGCCCAACCCCTGCAAGTTCGTGTATCCGCATGTATTTTTTTGTCAAAACAAAGGACGAAAGCAATGTAAATCCATAAGCTGCATACAATGAACAAATGTATGATGAAATATCTTTTCGCCTGAGTATCCAAAGGAAGAATACCAATACAATGCCTTGTACTATTATTTGCAAAAAAGTGATCATATTGAATGCACCAATGCGTTCTTTGCCAAGTAACAGGCGGTTATTTACCTGGCCGGCGGTATGAATCAAAGACAAAAAGAAAATATGCTCTGAATACTCAACAGGTATGAGTTTAAAATAATGAAGGATATATGTTACAATGCCGGTGCTGGCTAGAGCCCAGATATAAGCAGGAATTATGAGTTGTATGGGATGATGGCGTGGTACCATGTAAATCATCCCGCCTCCGCTTATGAAGCTATTGACAGACAACACAATGGTAATGCCAAGCAATATCAGGCTTATTGTACCAAGGCCTTCGGCACCGAGTATATTCGACACCAATGTTACGATCAGCAAACCAATGATTGCAGACCCCAGCTTATTGCCAAAAGTAAATATGATATGCTTAAACATGCTGTGCTTTCTCCCGGTGTATTTTTTTCTTTAATTTATGTTTGAATGATGAAAATATGAATTGATATCTTTTAGAGTCAAATAATGTAAAATCTCCAACCTTTGAGATAGTATGCAGCCCGGCATTGTATTTACTATATTTAAACGGATAAATCGTTTTTACATATTCCTCATGAAATGATGTCTGGTCAAGTTTTTCAATTTTCATAATATGTGTGCATTTACCATAATGTACAGAGCTGTCTTGTACCGGACGATACAAACATCCATTGTACATAAAAGGTGTTCCTGCGGGCCTGGACGACCGGATGTCGGTTTTGACCGGATTACAGGCATGCGGTTTATATGGGCCGGTTAATTGTTCCGAATAATAAACAAAAAGTTTTTCATTTGTCCCATGCTGTTTGCGGGTACAAAACATCCACCACATCCCTTTAAACTCAATCAACGTAGCATCTACTGCATCAATCCCTTTTATTAAAGTAGTAACGAGTTCCATGGATTGTTTTTCTGTATTGAACTTATACAATTTAACCGTATGATTATCAGCGGTTTCAGGGATACAATACACGTTTTCTTTATATGTAAACACATATGGATAAGCCATGTGAAAGGGTTGCTCAAACATAGTGGTTAATGCTGAGAACCGGCCGGTATCCGGATTAAATTCCCTGTAAGCTATGATCCCTTTTCCCCTGGCATAATCATAATATTCTATAAGATGCATGTGTTCGTTTTGAGCTGTAAATCCAAATACATCCGCCTGATAGCAACGTGGGTTGCATTCAGGAGCCCAAATAATGTCTTTTTCTTTTAAATCTTCATTTAATAATTCATGAATAGGTTGCTTTATAATGCCATAACTCCATTTTTCAGCCCAAAAAATATCCCTGAGATGAAAGGAAAGCTTATTCATAAATAATTTATAAATAAAGTGAAGCATGTTCCCATTGCCGGGTTTTTTATAAATTTCAGCCTGCGTAGAAGAGGGTTTGTTTTCAATATATCCGGTTTGTTGATTTAAAATATCTGTACAAACCTGCACAGGAAAATCAATTCCACCATAAAACAAATGGTCTGTATTTTCCTGGTAAGAATGTTTTATAGTTTTCAAATATCCTTTTCTCAAAACTATACCGGCATCCAGTTTGTCTGTAAGACGCTGTAATATTAAACCCGATACCGGGTCATCGTTAAAAATCTCCCAAAAACCGGGAGGGCCTCCGCGATATTTTTGCTCATCTCCATGATGAAAAGACCACACTCCAAAGTGCGCTACATTTAAAATTTCGCCCCGTAAAATATTGAATCCAAAACGAATGATAAAATCCAAGCCGTATTTCTTGATATCATGCACATCATTCTCTTCAAAATATTGTGAATACCTGCCTTTGAGTATGGGCTTGCATCGAATGACAGGAATTCCTTTCAATTTTTGTTGCAGATCAACATTAATAATTGAAACTGGTTTCCAAAAAAAACGGGTAAATAACTTATAACATAACGACCGGAACGAGTTATGAGGCTTATATTCTGCTTCATTCATAATGAGAAGGCATAATTGAATGTTTGGATGATCCCTTAGCCTGTCAAGGCATTGCTCCTGCCAGGCTTTAAAAGTATATCCATTGCACATGATTCCGTATCGCAATACAGTGTTATTATTATATTGATATTCTGTATTCAAGGTGCTATGTTAGAATATATATTGCACAATTGTTTACCTATTGCTTCGAAACTCAAATGCTCCTCTGCATAATGACGGATAGCCGGCGGATCAAATTCTTGTTTGCGGTCTAATAATACATTGATCTGTTCTTCGAGTTCCCGTTCGTCTCCCGGTTTCACCAGCAGGCCATTAGTATCATTTACATACTCCGGGATGCCGCCTGTTCTTGTGGCAATTACAGGTATGCCGCAAGCAAAACTCTCATTGATCACCACCGGGATATTTTCATAATGGCTGAATAAAACAAAAAAATCGGCATTTTGATAATACTTTGCCAGTTCTTTTCCTTCTTTCACTCCTTCAAAAAAAACAAATGAACCGGTCAGCCCAAGATTACCTGCATGTTGTTCGATACTCTTTTTATCTCTGCCACCCCCTACTAATTGTAATTGAAAATCATTTCTGTACCGGCTGATTCGATAGATTGTATTAATGATGCCCCGTATATTCTTTGCCTTTTCGTCAAAACAAGATACATGGAGTATGGTCTTTTTTGGGGAGGGCTTATCTTTAATCCCCGGTGTAAACAGATGGCAGTCTACCACATTAGGCACTAAAATATAATTATCATGAACTAACCCCTGTCCTTTCATTGCATTGCCGAGACTTTTTGTAACCACCAACACTGCTTTAGAACATTTTACGATCCATTTAGAAACGAGTTTATTCAGCCATCCTCTAAATTCATTCCGTACAGGCAAATATCCAGACCAATGCTCTGAAAGTAAATACGGGTATTTAAATATTTTATAAAATATCCATGAAATCAATCCTGCTTTTTGAAGTATATGCCCATGGATTAATTTCGGATCGCCATACATTTCTTTTATTCTCTTGAACCCATTTGAGTAAGCCCTATAAAAACGATAAAATTTAACAATGCTGCTGATCAATGGAAATTGAGACATTGTTTTTTTAAAATACACAACCATGGTAGGAACATGATTGATTTTTTCAAAGGTTATTTCTTGTTCTTTTCCATTTAAATATTGATCGGTATGTGCATATAATACAACAACCGGACAATATTTTGATGCGGCTTCTGCATGGAATCTCACGAATAATCCTGGCATGGGATCATAGCGATTGGGATACCAGGAAGAAATAAACAAAATATATTTTTGATGAAGCTCTTTCATATTTTATATAAACAAAGGAATGAGCACAAAGCCATTAAGATGCTGTTTATTGTACATCTTCACGCAATTGAATAAAGTCAATCTCAGAGGGTTTATCGTTTTTAACAAGCTTGCCATTTTCGCATTTCAGCACAGCTTCAGGAAATTCTTTTAAAAGATTGTAATTATGTGTAGCCACAATCACTGTTTTTCCATTATTTTTAATATCAAATAATATATTCATAATAGTTAAAGATGTCTCGGGGTCGAGGTTTCCTGTAGGCTCATCAGCAAGTATAAGATCGGGGTCATTCAATAAAGCCCGTGCAATAACCACACGCTGCTGCTCTCCTCCTGAAAGTTCATGTGGCATTTTATATCCTTTACGGTTCATCCCTACTTTTGTCAGTACAAATTCTATCCGCTCGTTGATCTCTGTTTTATTCTTCCATCCCGTTGCATGTAGTACAAAGGACAGGTTGTTATAAATAGTCCTGTCGGTGAGTAATTGAAAATCCTGGAATACAATACCTAACTTTCTTCTTAAATATGGGATCTCTTTTTTCTTTAAACGATGCAAATAATAACCGGCAACATATCCCTCGCCTTTTCGTAATGGAATTTCGGCATTGATGGTTTTAATGAGGCTGGTTTTCCCGGTACCAACCTTGCCTATTATATAATAAAAATCGCCCTGATAGATGGTTAAATTAACATCTGAAAGGACCAAATTATATTTTTGATAAATATCTGCATCTGTTAATTCAACAATCTTTTCGTTCGTGCTTTGATTTATCATGGTGTTTTGTTTATCTTTGTAAATATAATACTGCACCATTTCATTCTAATGCAGTATAGTCAGCAAAAATATACTGTTTTTTTATATAAAGACAATATTAATCAATTGCCAAAGAATTTCAAAAATAACATATTATTAATAATTAACATACGTTTGTTAATTATTAATCATAATAAAATAAACTTTTCATTCCAATAATATCTATTTTTATCATTTTATTTTCTGTATAAATTATTGATATATGGCCAAATACTTAAAATCTTCATTATTATTGCTGCCATTACTGCTTTTTTCGGTTACAGGAACCGCACAAAAAACACCTGTTCATTTTTCTATTGTAAATAAATACCAGGATGCCGTGGATTTATTCGACAAAGAAAAATACGGGGCCGCCAGGGAAATTTTTCATGACATCATAAATAACAGCAACGCAGATCATGCATTAATGAAAAGCAACGCAGCGTATTACCATGCATTATGTGCTGCCAGGCTCTTCAATGATGATGCTGAATACCTGATAAAAAAATTCATTCAGGAACACCCCGAAAACCAAAAGATCACTCATGCACAATTTGAAATGGCTAAATACCATTATCGAAATGACAGTTTTAACCTGGCCATTAAGTGGTTTGATACCATAGATGTGCCCTCGCTTTATAAAAACGAACAATTTGAGTATTATTTTAAACTTGGGTATGCATATTTTAAAACAAAAAATTATGACGAGGCCAGGGTCACTTTTTTTGAAATACTGGATGAAGACACCAAATATGCTTCTCCGGCTACTTATTATTATGCCCATATTGCATACGAGCAAAAAAATTATCAAACCGCATTAAATGGCTTCAAAGAGCTCACCAATGACCCTACCTTCTCTCCTATTGCCCCGTATTATATTATTCAAATTCTATATCTTCAAAATAAATACAATCAGATCATAGACTTCACCGTTCCACTCATAGATTCTGTGGAACTCCGGAGAAAAGACGAAATATTCAGAATATTAGGAGAAGCATATTACAATAAAGAAGTCTATGACACCGCCATTATTTACCTTCATAAATACATTGAAGAAACCGATGAGATCACTTACGATGACAAATATCATCTTGCTTATGCATTTTACCGTGTTGGCCGGTATGAAGAAGCAGCCAGCCTGTTTAAAGAAGTCGCAAACCAGGAAAACAAAATGAGCCAGAATGCACTGTATCATTTGGGTGATTGCTACATTAAACTCGGGCAAAAAAAGGAAGCCAGGCTAGCCTTTTCATCTGCATCATCTATGGATTACGACTCTGTTATTAAACGCGAAGCCATGTTCAATTATGCGCAGGTAACCTTTGACATATCCTACTCTCCATTTAATGACGCCATCAAAGCGTTGAATAAATACATTGCGTTGTATCCCGAATCCGGCAATACCAATAAAGCATATAAATACCTGGTAATGGCCTACCTCAACACCAAAAATTATAAAGATGCATTTGCTTCACTCCAACAAATAGATGCAATCAAAGACGATGAACTCAAAAAAGCATATCAACGAATCGCTTATTTCAGAGGGCTTGAATTATATAATAACCTGGAATTCAACAATGCTATTGACTTGTTTGATAAATCATTAAAATATGCATCATTCAACAGGGATATCCAGGTAAAAACCTATTATTGGAAAGCAGAAGCATTATACAGGATAAAGAACTACACCGCTGCCATTGATCATTACAAGACCTACATCAATTCCCTGGGGGCGTTTCGTATGAAATATTATAATGAAGCTCATTACGGAACCGGTTATGCTTATTTTAAGCTTGAACAATATGAATCTGCTTCTACGTTTTTCAGAAAGTTTGTCAACCTGATGGAACAGGAAACAAAAAAGACGGCAGATGCTTATAATCGAGTTGGCGACTGCTTTTTCATGAAAAGAGAATACTGGAGAGCTGTAGATTTTTACAACAAAGCCATAGACATTAATTTGATTGACCAGGATTATGCATTGTTCCAAAAAGGGTTTTCATACGGCTTGATGAATAAATATGCAGAAAAAGTAGCAGCACTGGAAAAAGTATTCCAACACCATCCGAATTCAGCATATTATGACGATGCACTCTATGAAGCCGGAAAAGCCTATGTGGAGTTGAACAACCTTGATTCAGCAATCAGCAAGTACACCAAATTGGTAAATAACTACCCCCGGAGCAACTATACATCAGAAACATTGGTGAAGCTCGGATTGATTTTCTACAATAATGATGAAAATAATAAAGCACTGGCATATTATAAAAAGGTGATCGAAAATTATCCGAAAACCAAAGAAACAGAAAATGCCCTGACAGGTATTAAAAACATTTACCTCGACATGTCGAATGCTGATGCTTATTTTGAATATGTAGAAAACCTCGAAGGTTTTGAACCGGTTAGTGATGAACGGAAAGATTCCCTTAAATACAGTGCCGCAGAAAATGTGTACATGAAAGGAGAGTGCAACCGTGCCATACCATTGTTCAATGATTACCTGAATGAATTTGAACACGGCAATTTCTTACTCAATGCACATTATTACAAGGGCAGTTGCCATTACCGCAACAAAGAATATATGAAAGCCCTGGAATCATTTGAATACATCATCTCCCAAAAACAAAACTTTTTCACCGAAGAAGCACTCTTGAAGGCTGCACGCATTCATTATCAAAACAACAATTACAACCAGGCTCTCACCAATTACCAGAAATTGGAAGACATTGCTGATGAAAAAAGTGTGGTACTTGAATCCAGGATTTACATCATGCGGTGCTATGCACAACTGAACAATTATGAAAAAACGATTGAAGCGGTTGAAACATTACTGAATACTGATAAAGTTACACAAAGCATTGTGAGGGAAGCCCGCTTTAAAAAAGCCATGGCATATTATTATGAAGAAAAATGGGATGAAGCCATTGACGCTTTTAATCTGATTGTTCATGACATAAAAAGCAGCGAAGGTTCGGAAGCAAAATACAGGATTGCAGAAGCATACTACAAAAAAGGAGAACTAAAAGAAGCCAAAAAAGAAATACTTGATTTCTCTGATAAAAACACCCCTCATCAATACTGGCTTGCCAAAAGTTTCATCCTGCTCGCTGATATTTATGCTGAAGAAGGAAATGAGTTTCAGGCTATTCATACCCTAAAAAGCATCATAAAAAATTATGATACTCAGGATGATGGAATCATTACCACGGCTCAACGCAAAAAAGAACAACTGGTTGAACAACAAGAAAATAATGAGGCACTATGATAAACTATTTTTCACCATATATCATATCCAAAATGCATAAAAAAGGGACATTCATAATAACTTTTTGCATGCTGTTAGTTCATTGTGGCAATAGTATGGCACAAGAAAAGATTGAAAAAGAGGTCAAGGTTGTTAAATCATACCGCCCTGCTATATCAGATGCTTTTAAGATTAACGAACTTCCTGATTTAACAGACACTGCAACCATAAAGACCGATGTGAATTATTCTGTTGCTCCCCGGGAGATTTCAATGCCATACGAAATAGGACAAATCAACGCAGCCCGGATGCTGGGCGAACCATTATCCGAGCTATACAAAAACTACGTGCGCGTGGGCATGGGAAATTATATTAAACCCATGATCAGCTTCAGACATAATACATTGAGATCAAGAGAACAGATGTGGGGTGCCCATCTCAAACATGAATCATCAATGGGAAAAGTAAAATTAAATGATGATGTAAAATCCTATGCCGGGTATCACGACAGCCGGGTAAACATTTATGGAAAAAAAATATGGAACAATGTGGCAGGTACAGCAGATATTGATTTTAATAACAACACCAGTCATTTTTATGGTTTTGACCCGCAAGACACCATCCTCTCAAAAGATAACATCCGGGATGATCACAGGCAAAACTTCCTGGATTTTTCAACCACGCTTCATCTGCATTCGTTGAACCTTGATACAAACAAATTCAATTATTCCTTAGACGGAGGATTTCTCTATCTTCAGGATGCTTACAAGCACTCCGAAAGCAAGTTGGCATTCAACGGGGCCCTTGACAAAAAAATTGGTGCCAATAAATTTAACATGCATGCTGAATACAGTAAATATTTCAGAAACGACACATCAGATTATTCCCATTTTTCTGCCCGTCCGTATATTGAGAGAAAAAATGAAGAATGGCACGTAACAGCTGGAGTTAATATCACGGCTTTTACAACCGGCAATAAGACGAAAACATATTTTTATCCGTCCGGACAAATCTCGTTTAATATCCTCGATCATTTTATAGACCCTTATTTTGGAGTTGACGGAGGGATTGTCACCAATGATTATTATCGTATCACCAGAGAAAATCCTTTTGTAATGCCGGGTATTCTGGTAAGGCCAACCGAGCACCAGTTGCATTTGTATGGAGGAATCAAAGGGAATTTCAGTTCAAAGATTCGTTACAACCTCAGCATGCATTATTCTGTAATCAATAACATGTATTTTTATGTAAATGATTACAGTGACTCACTCGGCAACAGGTTTAATGTAATATATGACAAAGCAGACGTGGAAATAACACGGTATCATGGCGAAATCACCTACCAGGCTGCAGATGACCTGTCGTTTTATGTCCGGGGAGACATCTATAATTACAATCTTGTGGAACTTAAAAAGCCCTGGCATAAACCCGCGCACAAGATCACCTTGGCCGGAAGATACAATATACAAGACAAAATACTGCTCAACGCAGAGATCATAGGCATTGGCAAAACATTTGCCAAACCAGCACAAGCCGACCAGTCTCCCATTAAACTGGATGGCACCACTGATGTTAATCTCGACATTGAATACAGGTATTCAAAAGTATTGTCCGGTTTCATTGAAATAAACAACATGTTTGCCAAACGGTATTTCCCCTATCACCTCTACCCCACTCAGCAGTTTAATATGATGCTGGGAGTTTATTATGCGTTGTAAAATAATTGTTAATGGTGATTCTATTCACTCATTTTTCTGTATTTTTAAACTTAATTTTAATTAAACAAATCTATGGAAGAAAAAAGAGATCATTTAGTTGCACCTTCCCTATTATCCTGTAATTTCGGACAATTGCAACAAGAAATAGAAACACTGAATGAAAGTGATGCAGACTGGATTCATTGCGATATCATGGATGGTGTATTTGTACCCAACATTTCATTTGGCTTTCCTTTACTTAAATACATAAAAAAATACGCTCAAAAACCCCTTGATGCTCACTTGATGATTGTGAACCCCGATCAATACCTTGAAGCATTCAAAGAACATGGGATTTACAATTTAACGGTACATTATGAAACATGCCAACATTTAAACCGCACCGTACAAAAAATGAAATCTATAGGCTTGAGCGCGGGTGTTAGCATTAACCCACATAACCCTGTTCATTTATTAGAAGACATTGTGGCTTATGCTGACTTAGTATTGATAATGTCAGTAAATCCGGGGTATGGAGGGCAGTCTTTTATTGAAAACACATATGAACGGGTTAGCAAACTAAAAGAAATCATTCTTAAAAAAAACTCAAATGCTCGTATTGAAGTTGACGGAGGAGTTGACCTAAGCAATGCACGACAACTGATTAATGCCGGAGCTGATGTCTTAGTAGCCGGAAGCTTTGTTTTCAATGCGGATAATGTATTCGACATTATTAAAAAACTGAAAAAAGCCTGAGGAATATAACGTTCCATTAAGGGGACTTATAATACATGGGTGATTAATTAAAAAATTTATGCTTAAAGAAATCACTGAAAAATCCAAAGTATTCCAACCTTTTATAAAAATATTCGTAACTTTATAATGAAAAATATAATATAAACATTTCTACATGAAAAAAATATTTTACTTTATAATATTTTTATTTGTGTTTTCTACATGCGAGAAAGATCCATTTACAATCCCTGTAAATGTTAAATTTGAATTTTTGTACGATGCTGAAAACATTAACCTGAAAGGAGAAAGCAATACTAAAATTGAATTCACCGAAGGAAGAATTGTAGTGAAATCTATTGAATTTCACGGCAAAAGAGAAGAAGGTGGTCCTGTAGATTTTAGTTCAGATTTTAATCAGGTTGAAGGAAATTTAATAACAGGCAATACAAATCCAAATGTAAATTTTGATATTCCGCAAGGTGTGTATACCAATATTGAATTATTTATTGAAATTGATACCATAACATCACAACCTGCATTACTGATTGCAGGGAACTTAACCGACTCCAATTTACTGACCTACATCAATACATCAACAGTAAAATTCAATTATCAATTGCAACGTAATGAAATATTTGAATTATATGCAAAGCCATCAGATACGTCTGGAAATATAGTCATAAAAGAAAACAATCCACCCAAAGTGCAAATAATAATTGACCCGGTAAATATCTTTCAGGATATCATCAATGAATTTAATGAAGCTGAAATTTCTGCCAACTCATACTATGATGACCCAAGAATAAACATCAATAAAGAAGAAAATACTTATATTTATAATGAACTAAATTTTAAAGTATTAAATAAAAATTCCGTAAAAGCTGTTTTTAAATAACTCATAATTCTTTTACCTGATGGGTAAACAAGAAGAAAATAACATAAATGAGATCATTAAGGGGTGCCTGAAAAACGAGCGCAAGTATCAAAAACTCTTGTATGACAAGTATGCTAAGCATATGTATAGAGTATGCCTGGGGTATGTGAATGATCAGGATACTGCACAGGATATTTTACAGGATGGATTCATTAAAATTTTTAAAAACATTAAAAATTATAATGAAAATGGGTCTTTAAGCGGATGGATACGCAAGATAATCGTGAATACAGCAATAGATTACTTAAGATCTAAAAAACGATTGGATAATTTATTGGAATACGATGATGCCATTAAATGCATGGATAATAATAACGATGGAGTCAAAAACATTAATATTGAAGCCATCTTATTGAGAGTAAACAATCTTCCGGATGGAGCAAGAACTGTTTTCAACTTATATGCACTGGAAGGCTATTCACATAAAGAAATAGCACAACAACTTGAAATTACCGAAGGAACTTCAAAGTCGCAATTAAGCAGAGCAAAAAGCATATTAAAAGGATGGCTTAAAGAATTTGTAAATTAATCATAACAGATACTATATCATGGACCTATTTAAATGGTATAAAGAACAAGTCGAAAAAAACCAAAAAGATCTTCCTGGAGAAATATGGGATAGAATCGAGGAAGAATTAAATGTGGAAGACGTATGGCAACGCATTGACAAAAGGTTAAACAAAGACCGGTTTTTACAGCGTAGCAAGCGAATGGTGTATTTAGCTGCAGCAAGCATTGCCATGCTTTTGATGGTCAGGGTATACCAATCTGTTTCATATACCGAAAATCCACAACATATAGCACTGAACGAATCAACAGGTGAACAAGATAAAAATAACATTTACTTAGAACCTGACAACTCTCAACCAACCAATAATAACAACAAGACTAATAACTCAAAAGAAAGCGTTCCCGGAAAGCAATCCCAAAACACATCCGAAAAACAACAAAAACAGGAACAAAACATACATAACAATGAACAGGGGCTTCAAACAATTGCAAGTAAAACGATTACTATAAAAGAAACATACCATAGAAAACCGATAGAAAACATTCCAAATACAAACGAAACAATACAAAACGGAAGAAACAATACAGATATAACCAAAGAAAAGCCAGCTCTGCCAAAAGAACTTAAGAAAAAAAATTATCTGGCATCTAATGAAATCAATAACAAAATTGAAAATAGCGACATAAACCTTCACAGTCAATTAAATAACCCCGAAGATATTACCACATCACGAAAAACAAAAAACCGGAATTACTATATTGGTTTTTTCAGCAAACTTCAAAACACATGGCTGCTTAATAACACAACAATAAAGGGGCTTAGAAGTGACGAAATGACCAAGACAATACCTAATTTTTCAAACGATTTTGCATTTTATGCCGGAATAGACATTTCTAACACAATGTCTATCATGATAGAGGCTGATTTCAGACTACAAAACCAGCAAAAATATTATGAATATGTCAATGGTGATTATGTATCCAAAGAAATCCGTTTAAACTATAATGTATTAAGCGCACAGATGAAATATAATTTTTACCGTTTTTTCAATAGTAGTCAATTAAGGGCTAATCTTGTATTAGGCGGTTATGGCGGACTTCTTAAATACGGTCAATTAAAAGTAAAAGACACTAAAAGAAATGTTGAAAACCAATACAACAAATACGATGTTGGTTTTATTATTGGATATGAGTTTGACATCCGTTTTTTTAACCGTATTGCCCTCATCCCTGGTGTCAGATATAAACAAGGACTCATCAACCTCTACCGGGGAGACGGAGTTATACCTGCATCGTTTAATAAAACCTATGCGACAACAATTGATTTTTACTTAGGCATTAATTATATCATTCATTAAATCAATTGCAAACACTTGCGTTTATAAAGCTCTATTTTTGAGTCCGTTGAAAATCTATTACAATAAGACAAGATTGAACACGGAAATTCAGTTCACCCCTAAATAGCTCAAAATCCAAAATAAATTCCACTTTTTTTGTTTTATTAACAACAAAATGTAATTCTGCATCCCACTGTTATAAAGAAATTACTATTTTCGCAGTTTAAAATTAAGAAAACATGGAATACCACTTTAAAGAGATAGAACCAAAATGGCAGAAATATTGGGAAGAACATCAAATATATAAAGTAGACATTGACCCGCAAAGGCCCAAATACTATGTATTGGATATGTTCCCTTACCCGTCCGGAGCAGGTTTACATGTAGGACATCCATTAGGATATATAGCTTCTGATATATATGCCAGGTATAAAAAGATGAAGGGGTTTAATGTACTACACCCTATGGGATTTGATGCATATGGTCTCCCGGCAGAACAATATGCTATTAAAACAGGTCAACATCCGAGGGTTACAACAGAAAACAATATCAAGCGATACAAAGAACAGCTCAACAAACTCGGTTTTTCATTTGATTGGGACAGAGAAGTAAAAACCTGTGATCCGGACTATTATAAATGGACTCAATGGGTATTCATTCAACTGTTCAATCATTGGTACAATAAAAATACTGATAAAGCAGAACCTATTGAGACATTAACACGTCATTTTGAACAAAACGGAAATCACACTATTGAAGCTGTTGCAAGTGAAAATGTGCCTTCATTTACGGCAACAGAATGGAATGCAATGCAGGAAGAAGAACAACAAGCAATCCTTTTATATTACCGACTGGCTTACCTTTCTGACAGCACGGTAAATTGGTGTCCTGAACTGGGAACCGTTCTTGCAAATGACGAAGTAAAAGACGGAACTTCTGTAAGAGGAGGACACCCTGTAGAACAAAAAACAATGAAACAATGGTCACTGAGAGTTACTGCTTATGCTGAAAGATTGTTAAAAGGATTGGAAAAGGTAGAATGGAGCGAATCTCTTAAAGAAATACAACGAAACTGGATTGGGCGGTCTGAAGGTGCTGAAATGATATTTAACATAAAAGGACATTCAGAGCAAATAACCATTTTCACAACCCGCCCGGACACCATTTTCGGTGCAACATTCATGGTATTAGCACCTGAAAATGAAATGATAGAGCAAATTACAACACCCGAAAATCAAACATTTGTAAAAGAATATATAAATAAAACCCTGAGTCGTTCAGAACGCGAAAGAATATCAGAAACACGCAAAGTAACCGGTGTATTTACAGGTGCATATGCAGAACACCCTTTCACCCAAGACCCCATCCCAATATGGGTCAGTGAATATGTATTGACGGGCTACGGAACAGGTGCGATTATGGCTGTTCCAGCACATGATCAACGGGATTATGATTTTGCTAAACATTTTGACCTGCCAATTGTGCAAGTGATTGAAGGAGGTGACATCTCCGAAAAAGCATTTGACAGTAAAGGAGGAACAGTAATCAATTCGGACATGATAAGTGGCCTTAAAGTACCCGATGCTATTGATAAAATAATCAATGAAATTGAAAAAAGAAAAATCGGCAAAAAAACAGTCAATTATAAACTGCGTGATGCTATATTTAGCAGACAGCGATACTGGGGGGAACCATTTCCGATTTATTTTAAACACGAGATGCCCTATCCTTTAGAAGATAATGACTTACCGTTAACATTGCCGGAAGTTGATTCATATCTTCCAACAGAAACCGGTAAGCCACCCCTTGCAAGGGCAAAAAACTGGAAAACATCCGAAGGATATCCACTGGAAATACATACGATGCCCGGCTTTGCAGGTTCCTCTGCATATTATATAAGATACATGGACCCGCACAATGATCAGGCCATTGTATCAAAAAAAGCCAATGAATACTGGAGGAATGTAGACCTTTACGTGGGTGGGACAGAACACGCTACCGGCCATCTCATCTACTCGAGATTCTGGAATAAATTTCTGTATGACATGGGAATAGTTTGTGAACCTGAGCCATTCAAAAAACTAATTAACCAGGGAATGATTCAGGGGCGATCTAATTTTGTTTACAGAATCAAAAACACAAATACATTTGTTTCACTCAATTTAAAAAGTCAATATGATGTTACTCCAATTCATGTGGATGTGAATATTGTAAACAATGATATACTCGACATTAACGCATTCAAACAAAGCAGCCCGGAATACCTGGGTGCCGAATTTATTTTAGAAGACGGATTGTACATATGCGGACATGGAGTGGAAAAAATGTCAAAATCATTATTCAATGTTGTCAATCCCGATGATATTGTATCTACTTATGGTGCTGATACGCTTCGATTATATGAAATGTTTCTCGGTCCGGTTGAACAATCAAAACCCTGGTCAACTAAAGGAATTGATGGAGTTTACAGATTTCTGAAAAAATACTGGAGACTGTTTTTCAACGAAAAAGGAACATTTGATATATCAGAAGAGGAACCAGACAAAGAAGAAATGAAAATTTTGCATCAAACCATCAAAAAGGTAAAAGAAGAAATTGAAAAATTCTCATTCAACACTGCCATTAGTTCATTTATGATATGTGTAAATCAATTAACAGACTTAAAATGCAAAAAAAGAAAAATATTAAATGATTTAACCCTTTGCCTGGCACCTTTTGCACCGCATATTACCGAAGAAATTTGGCATAAGATGAGAAATCAAGAAAGCATCACAAAACAATATTTTCCGGAATTTGAAGAAACCATTGTAAAAGAAAAAACCTTTACATGCCCGGTATCATTCAATGGAAAGGTCCGATTTCAAAAGGAATTTACGGTTGACGCTTCAAAAGAAGAAATTGAGACGGCTGTATTAGAAGATCCCGCATCAGAAAAGTGGTTGCAAAATAAAAAACCCAAAAAAGTAATCGTAGTGCCCAATAAAATTGTTAATATTGTTGTTTAATAGATATATAAAGGGATGCAGATAACTTATTCTTTTTTATTCAATATTTTTTTAAAAAAATATTGTAAATCAGTTGTTTATTTAAATAAAATTTTTATAAATTTGATTTTGAACAATATAGAGAAATGACTTTAATAACATTTTTATAGTCAATAATTTATTCTGTATTCAGAATTTAAAAGCAGGGAATAATGAAAAAAGAGATTATATTTATAGCCTTTCTAAGCACTATATTATTGGGTAGCATTACCTTGATTCATCGGCAAATTGTCAACAATTTAAGTCAAACTGAATGCATTGACAGCCAAAACAAAGATCAGCAGGACAAAACAGAACAAACTGTATATAAAGAATATGGCATTGTTGTTGATTCATTCGATGTGGTTTGTTGTAAATTCAAACGGAATGAAAATTTAGCTTCTATTTTAACAGAAAAAGGTGTATCTGTCGACCAGATCAGGCATATCGCCTCAACTCCCAAAGAAGTATTTAACATACGAAAAATCAGGGCAGGTAACACGTATAAATTATTTATGGATAAAGATAGTTGCAATACATTAAGATATTTTGTATATGAGCACAATCCGGCAGATTATGTATTAATCCATTTTCAAGATTCTGTTCATATTGAAAAAAAGAGAAAAGATATTGATACTGTCAAAAAATCCACCTACGGCATTATTGAGAGTTCTTTATGGGAGACTTTGGTATCAAATAAAATAAATCCCCAACTTGCTATTGAATTATCTGAAATATATGCCTGGACCATTGATTTTTTCCGGATCACAGAAGGCGACAACTTCAAAGTGATTTATGAAGAAGAATTTGTAGATACTATTTCACTGGGAATATCAAAAATTGAAGCAGCAAGTTTCCAACATGCAGGGGAAACATATTATGCCATCCCATTTATCCAGGACAGTGCATTAAGTTATTATGACTCTGCCGGAAATAGCTTAAAACGTGAATTTTTAAAATCACCTTTACATTATAAATATATTAGTTCCGGTTATTCGAACAGCAGATTTCATCCTGTTTTAAAAATATGGAGGCCACACCGTGGCATTGATTATGCAGCAGCTTATGGCACACCGGTTCGTTCGGTTGGAGATGGTACAGTGATCCTGGCAGCATATAGCAGAGGAGCAGGAAGATATATCAAAATTAGGCACAACAGTGTGTATACTACAGCCTATTTACATCTTAGTCGTTTTAACAAAGGAATCTATAAAGGCGCCAGGGTAAAACAGGGTACAATAATAGGATACGTGGGAAGTACAGGATTATCTACAGGCCCGCATCTCGATTTCAGATTTTGGAAAAACGGTTACCCTGTAAACCCATTACATGTAAAAGCTCCTCCTGTTGAACCAATCAAGCCTGAAAACAAATATGCATACGATTCTGTCAGGCATAAAATAATTGATAAATTAGCTCAAATTAAAGCACCACAAGAGGATGACTCTCCTCAACAACAATATCAGGCATTTAAATATGAATGATCGTGAGCACTTGTTTTTCATATGTTTTTTTATTTAATTTTGTATCAGATTTGAATAACAATTAATGATTTTAAAACATTATAACAATAAAAAATGAAAAACATTATTTCATATTTTTTTATCATCGGTTTACTGTTTACACATTGCAAAAACCAACTAGATACCGAATCTTATCTGCCAGACATTACGGGTAATTTAGGCGAGGTATTGGTCATTACACCCAAAAGCAAATGGGATGCTGAAATAGGTGATTCATTAAGGGCTTTGCTTAAACAACCTGTCAGAGCACTTCCCCAAACAGAAGAAATGTTTGATGTAATCAGAATGCCGCCTACTGATTTCAATAAAGCATTAAAGCACCACAGAAGCATCATCATTGTCAGATCTTCATCTACCTATGAAAAACCTGCATTCAACATTGAAAAAAATTTATGGGCAGACCCCCAAATAGTCATAAAAATATTTGCCCCCAATGATGCACAAATAAAAAACATCATTAAAGAACAAGGAAATAAAATTGTTGAAGCCATCAAAATGAAAGAGATGCAACGGTTAAAACAGGCGCATAAAGCAAGGGCGAATCAAGAAGGCATGAGAAAATTAAAGAACAAACATCATGTGCAATTAATGTTGCCCTCAGGATATAATATAGCTAAAGACACCAACAATTTTGTTTGGATTGCCCATGAAACCGGCCTTACCAGCAGGGGTGTTTTTGTATATTACTACCCTTACAAAGACTCCAATACATTCACTAAAGAATTTTTAATCAATAAAAGAAATCAATATTTAAAGAAATATGTTCCCGGCCCTTCCAAAGGTTCTTATATGTCTACCGATACAAACTACCCTGCAATCTTTGAAGAATTTGGAATGGATAGACGTTATTCAGTAGAATTAAAAGGGTTATGGAATTTAAGAGGTGGTGGATTTATGGGCGGTCCGTTTGTCAGCTTTACCACATTAGATAAAAAAAGAAACCGGGTAGTAACAGTAGAAGGTTTTGTGTATGCACCGGCTGATGACAAAAGGAATTTGGTATGGGAAATTGAATCCATCCTCTATACCTTTAAACTACCGAAAAACAAATAAAATTCGATCGTTAAAAAGTAAAGCAACTATAAATCATGAATGATCTGATTTTTAATTAAATCATCAAAAGATTCCCTTTTGGTTATCAGGTAGTCTTTGCCTTCATGGATCATGACTTCTGCAGGACGATACCGTGAATTATAATTTGATGACATGACAAAACAATAAGCTCCTGCATTTTTAAAGGCCAGATAATCCCCTTCAAAAATTTCCGGAATTTTCCGGTTATAACCAAATGTATCCGTTTCACATATATATCCTACAATAGTGTATATCCTTGGCCTGTTAAAAGGATGCGAAATATTTATTATTTCATGATAAGCATCATAAAACATAGGCCGGATCAAATGATTTAACCCGGTATCCAAACCCGCAAAAACAGTAGAGGTGGTTTGTTTGACAACATTTACTTTTGCAATAAAATATCCGGAATCCGAAACCAAAAATTTTCCGGGTTCAAATAATAATGTAAGATCTTTGCCATATTCTTTGCAAAATTGCTTGAAACGCTTTGAAATTTTTTTTCCAAAATCTTCAATATTTGTTTCAATATCACCTGATTTATAACTTACTTTAAAACCACTGCCGAAATCAATATAATCCAAATCCTGAAATTCCTTTGCTGTGTTGAGTAATATTTCCGCACCTTTCAAAAAAACTTCAGAATCAAGGATGTCTGATCCTGTATGCATATGAATGCCTTCTAATCGTATATTATTTGCAGAGATGACTCTCTGTAAATGAGGCATTTGATGAATTGAAATACCAAATTTTGAATCAATATGCCCAACTGAAATCTTTGTATGCCCCCCAGCCATAATATGAGGATTGACACGGATACCAACAGGAACCTTGTTTCCGTATTTATGGCCAAACTGCTCTAAAATAGAGATATTATCAAAATTTATTTTAACACCCGCTTCAATAGCCTGGTCATACTCATCCATTGAAACACAATTCGGGGTATAAATAATATCGTGTGGTTTAAAACCTGCTTTTAATGCAAGATACACTTCCTGGATAGAAACAGTATCAATACCTGCTCCAAGACGATTGAAAAATTTTAAGATATTGATATTTGTCAATGCTTTACATGCATAATGCAAACGTAAATTTACATGATGAAATGCATTGTGAATCCTGTCATACTGGGATTTCATTTTTTCCGTATCATAAATATATAACGGACTGCCATACTTTTTACACAAGTCTGTTACTTTTTGGTCTCCAATAAAATAGTGTCTATTAATTAATTCCATAATTTTAAATTTTGGATGCAAATATAATAACATACATATTACAATCATAATAAAAAATGGCTCTATTCTATAAATGGTTGATAAATTTAACAAATTTGAATTTAGATTTTGAACTTAAACCAAGGATAACTTAAAAACATAGAATAATTTAAGCAACTATTGCGATAAAGCAAGCATTTATTTTCGGATTTTATTATTAAAAATATTTTGTTTTTTGGGGTATTTATTTATCTTTGCATTCCTCTTGTACCTAATTTGTAAACATTTATAATTCAATAACAAATAAAAAAAAGGAAATTATGGCAAACGTAAAAGTAGCTATCAATGGTTTTGGAAGAATTGGCCGCAATGTATTTAAAATTGCATTAGAAAGGTCAAATATTGATGTTGTCGGCATTAACGACATCACTAGTAATAATGTACTGGCGCATTTATTAAAATATGATTCAGCGCAAGGTAAATTCCCTGGTGAAGTAGGCTATGACGACAACGGATTGATCGTTAATGGCAAAAAAATCAAAGTAAGTGCAGAACGCAACCCGGCTAATATTCCCTGGGCCGAGACACCAGACGTAGTCATCGAATCAACCGGTGTATTCAGATCTAAAGAAAGTGAAAAAGGCGGTTATGGCGACCACTTAAAAAATGGTGCCAAAAAAGTAATTCTTACTGTACCTGCAAAAGATCAAATAGACAACATGATCGTTTTAGGTGTAAACGATGATGCTTTAAAACCAGAAGATCAGTGTGTTTCAAACGCTTCATGCACAACAAACTGTTTAGCTCCTGTAGCTAAAGTATTGCACGAAGAGTTTGGTATTGTTGACGGGTTGATGACAACAATCCACTCATATACAGCTGATCAGGTGATACAAGATGCTCCTCACAGCGACTTAAGAAGAGCCCGTGCTGGTGCTTTCTCACAAGTACCCACTACCACAGGTGCTGCCAAAGCTGTTGGCAAAGTAATCCCTGCTTTGAATGGTAAATTGAATGGCCTGGCTGTTCGCGTACCTACTATCACAGGTTCTTTGGTTGACTTAACAGTGAATCTTGAAAAAGATGTTACTGCTGACGAAATCAATGCAGCAGTAAAAAAATATGCTGATGGCCCTATGAAAGGTATTTTAGCATATACTGAAGACCCAATCGTTTCTGTAGACATTATCCATGATGAACATTCATCTATTTTTGATGCCCTAAGTACCATGGTTATCAATGGAAAAACTGTAAAAGTTCTTTCATGGTATGACAATGAATGGGGTTATTCTGCAAGAGTTGTTGACTTGGCCGGAAAGATCGTATAAATATTATATAAATTGAAATAAAAAAAAGCCTGCTATCAAAATTTAGCGGGCTTTTTTTATTATTGTGGCAACCGTTCTGCTTTATAAAACCCTTAGAGGAAGCACACCTGTTCAAACATTTTTATGATTACAGCCATTAAAAAACTGAAATATTTGATAATCAGACTTAATTGTAAGTTTTATTTTTTTATCCAACAATATATGGTCATCTTTAGTATCAGGAAGATCAAGTTCTTCGAGAACTTCATAAATGGTATTATCCTTTATTCTGGTAACAATCCATTTTTTTATCGTCTATACGGTCACTAAACAGTTTAAAATCGCCCCCCTGTTATCAACACCAATAGTATCTTCTTTATATGTAGAATCATTAAAACGTGCAATGTAAGAAAATATAAAAAACCATATACTCCTGCCGAAATATTAAGGGATATACGAGAATCAGAAGAGATAATAAATATGATAAGCAGTATGTCTAATAAGTGTCTGTCCATAAACTCAAGTGTTTGGATCATAATGTTCAATAACGAGGCTTGCGCAGCTCCAAAAAGCGCAGTTTACTGAAGTAAATGAGCAATTTTGGGTCAAGCGTAACGAAGTTAGCAGACATGATGGATAAACACTAATAAGTCAACAGGTAAAAATAAAAGTTAATCATGCAGCACCAACAGTTATGAGCTTTGAACTTTGGATTTTCTATAGTGATTCTGAAAAACACATTTTTTTTTAAATTCATCAACCATGTATTAGAATAGAGCCTTCACCATTAATAATTAACAATTTTTCACTTGCTCAATTTCTTTGATTTCAAATTCCACGGCATTTTTCTTGGGCACAATGGTTTCCGAAAAATTCTCTGCATATTGTTCAGTGATTTCTGCTCCATAATAAAAAATAAGTGACGAATAAAAAACCCATAATAAAAACACCACAACAGATCCTGCGGTGCCATACATGGATTCAATGTATACATGACTGAGTCCGAATCCAATCAAATATTTACCCAATGTAAATAAAATGGCTGTTATGATGGCCCCCATCCATGTTACACGCCATTTGATTCTCACATCCGGTAAAAACTTAAAAAACACTGCAAACGTAATGGTGAATGCTGTGAATGAAAATAGCAATTTGACAGTTTTCAAGACGATGTATGTAAAATCAGGAAGTACCACATTCAGATAGTCTTTTAGCACTGCCATAGCAATATCCATGAAGAGAGAGGCAAAAAATAACAACCCCAGGCTGAAAATCATCACAAATGAAAGAGCCCTGTCTCGTAAGTTTTTCAAAAAATTGTATTTGGGTTTTGGACGGACACGCCAGATGTAATTAAGGCTGTTTTGTATAATGGCAAAAAACGTTGTAGAGGCAATGATGAACACAAAGACAGTAAAGACCATCCGCCCGGTGCTAGCACCTGCATCACGGTAATTTTTAATAACATTTTCAATCAATGCGGCAGATTTATATCCTACAAGCTCTGTCAGGTCTTTATATATCTTTCCAGTGGCAAAATCCTCTCCAATGATTAAACCTATGGCAGTAATGACCATAATTAATATTGGAGGAATCGCAAAAAGTGTTATGAATGATAATGTTGCAGCTAATTTAATAGGGTTATCTTCCCTGTATTTAATAATTGACTTTTTAAGCACAACACCTGTTTTTTGTATTAATTCTTTATTAAAAGCCATAAATATTTGAACTTGATATAATAATGATCATCTATAATTAATTAGCGTTTGTCTCTAAAGTCCAAGTCGGCTCCGCCGAGCTCCTCCTTCGTCGTCGGTTCTTCGTTGTTGCTCAAAATCTAAATTACTCAAATACTTCTTCTCAGGTTTAGATTCCTCACACGCCTCGAATTTGAACTTTATAGATCAAACACTTGCGTTTATAGACAGACTCTAAAATTAAAAAAACAAAGATAATATTTTGTTCATATTTTTATTTTATTTTTTTTGTCCAATGTTGAATCTTTCTCAAAAATTGCCCTATTTTTGTTTTGGTACGATTTTAGTTTAGTGTATTATTAATTTGTTGCAAATAAAAGAATAGTGAATTAAGAATTAAGAAGATAAATAGAAAAAAATCAAACATTTTAATAACCTTTAAATAATCAATCAAGTGAATCACCTTAAAGTTAAACCGCCATATCGTTTCCCTTTTTTTATCATTACTACAATCTTTGTCATATTTGGACTCATCCAGGCAAAAAATTTTCTTTTCCCGATTGCATTGGGATCATTATTTGCATACTTGCTTTTTCCTGTAACTAATTTCTTAGAAAAACACCGTTTCCCCAGGATTGCGGCAATTTTAATAAGCATCATACTGGCTATTGTCGTAATTTTTGGCGTTTCCCTGTTTATTTCAAGCCAAATTCAGACAATGGTCAAGGGGTTTCCTGATTTAAAAGAAAAAGCATTAACAAACCTCGAGATCATACAAGCCTCTATTGAAAACTTATTAATGGGAGCCAATATTCAAATAGACCAATATTTCAAACAGCCTGTCTCATTATTTTTTGAGAGTGGAGGACGAGGCATTAACAAAGTATTTACTACTACAACAGGTACAATAGTAAAAATCGGACTAATGCCTGTATTTATTTTTCTTTTTTTGTATTACCGGACTAAGTTTGCATATTTTATCTTAAAACTTGTTCCTGATGACAAAGAATTTTTAACACTTAACATTTTAAGGGATATAGCAAAGGTTACTCCGCGTTACATGGGGGGAGTATTAATGGTAGTAAGTATTTTATGTTTTTTGAACTCGTTTGGACTCTTTATCATCGGGATAGAATACCCTGTTATTTTAGGTGTGATTTCTGCATTGTTTAATTTGATCCCATATTTTGGCACATTATTGGGCGGAATGGTTCCTTTGCTTTTCACATTACTTACTGGTGAACTCCCCCAGGATCCTATGGGTGTAATTATTCTGTTTACCATCATCCAATTTACAGAAAACAATATTTTAACCCCCAATATTGTAGGTGGAAACGTTAAAATCAGCCCGTTTTTTATCATCATCGGATTGGTTGCAAGCAGTATGATATGGGGAGTTCCCGGGATGATTGTCATTGTGCCGTTTCTTGCTATTTTACGGATCATCTTTTCCCATATCCCGTCAATGCATGCCTGGTCATTTCTTTTAGGTACCGGAGGCACACGAAAATATGCATTGACATTCCAGAGCATCAAAAACAAGATGCATATAGACCATTAATATACAAAGACTTTAAAAGCCGTTTGCGTGTCATTTAAAAAATTTGTATATTTGTATAAGCTTATCATGGATACTCAGCATATGATTCCACTGAATGAGCAACAGTATATTTTTCAAATGCATTACAACCATTCCCTGAAGGATAACGTAATGTAAATAAACATGAATGGAGCTTGCAATAAAACCTTTAAACGAATTATAAAATACAAAGAAATGATAACAAGATGTATATTTTTACTGGCTTTTGTGTTCACCATTACAGCGAATGCACAAAATTATTTTATTAATGAAGATTTCAGCGGAGGTATTCCCGGCACATGGACAATAGATCAGACAGGAGCAGTAGATCCCTGGGACACAACTTCCGGTTTTGAAGTTACTGGCTATGGAACATTAACAATGGACGGTACTTTTGCTTTCGCACACGATAATACAAGTGCAACAAATGTAAACGAAGTGATGACCACAGTTGAATTTGATGCATCAGCTGAAAGTAATTTACATATTGAATACAATTACATCATGGCAAATCTTATGGCAGGTGCCACAGGGTATGTTGAGATTTATGATGGTTCAAGCTGGGTTGAATTAAAAAGTTATACTGCTATTGAAAACAATGTACATGACAGTATAGATATTTCATCTTATATTGCATCTAACAACAAGATACGTTTCCGGCTTGTCAATAACATAGGCAGTGCTAATGACTTTGGCTTTGCCATTGACAATTTAGAAGTCTATGCCAATACGAATTCCAAAATATGTACTCCAACACCAGAAAACAAGGTCCAAACAATCCAACCGAATCCTTTTCAGTCTGTTTTATACATAAACCTGAGTACCACCCAACAAGTAAATATAAAGTTATATGATGCACTGGGCAAATTGGTACGCGAAGAAACACCACAACAAGAAGGCTCTTTGATTACGCTGAAACGAAACGGATTGCTTTCAGGCGTGTATATTTTAGAGGTTGTAGAACGAGGCACCGGAACAATGCTGGGACGAGCGAAGGTTATTGCCGATTAGCGCCAGTGAGCATTGGCGTCTTAGCAGACTCCTGAACAAGTTTTGGGCAATAAAGGATGTATCAAGTGCTATTTATTCACAATGCCAATGGCCGTCATATTCACTGTTTGAATCATAAAGGCACATAATCAATGTGTTGGTTTCTACAAATAAGAAAATGAACAAACTACACTATTCCAATAGTTTTTTCCGACTGTCAATCATCTGTGTTTATATTTATCGTATAATTATAACTATTTGAATTTTTTTAGCATATAACTCTATTCCTTTCGGCAGTTTGTAACTGCTGTTTATATCTCAATTATTTCATTAACCATTAACCATTAACCATTAATCATGGCTCTATTCTAAACCATGGTTGACAAACTAAAATACATTATGTTTTGAAGAATCACCAGAGAAAATATAAAGTTCATAAAAACAAAGTTCAAAGAATAGGAACACAGATGACGCAGATTAAGCAGATGATCACAGAAGCCCAAATAAATCTCAAATTTAAAATTCAAAACTGTTGGTGCTGCATGATTAACCC
>CAZJWE010000004.1:0-56154 GCA_964549265.1 uncultured Bacteroidales bacterium
CTCAAAACACAATGTATTTTAGTTTATCAACCATGGTTTAGAATAGAGCCACTATTTTTAAACCACATTTACAACTATATTTAAACAGTATTTTAGGTCCTGTAAAAATATTTAACCACTAAAATAAGGGTAGTACCTAAAATATTAAAAGGAGCTGTTAAAGCTCATTATTTACAGCTCCTTTTAATGTTTGTTTGTTAGTAACTTACTGCAAACGAACCATTGGTTACAGACACAGATAAATCTCCACCCAATACTGAAGCGTCATAGCTAAATGTTCCACTAATACGTTGCTTTGTTTTATCGTGTTTTGTAATAACGATCGTACCGGTATCATTAGTTAATATATTATCACCGATATAATAACTCCCGTTATACGAACCACCCCATGAAGTGGGATATGTTCCTGGTGTTGCGGACGCATCAATACCAAGGCTCAACATTTCATCTCCTGACGTTGCTGATATGGATATTGATCCATAATAGGATGATACGCTAATGGATGTAGGTGTAAAATCTTCTCCATCAACCGTTGCAGATAAAGAATCCTCTGCTTGGGAAGGGATACTGGTTTTATATTTAATTTTATAAAATGAACCTTCTGTAATGGCTACAGAATCACCTGAATATGCTTTATACAAATCAAACTCAAATGTGCCTGTGATGGTTGTATCATTTGTATTTATACTTTCTATATTAACATTTCCTCCTGCATATGCATTCCCATTTGAAGTATAGCTAACTGCATGAGAGTATGGGATATATGCACTTGAATGATCGGAATTTTGAGAAAGGGAATAATTTCCTTCAATATCGTCCAAAAGAGTAATTGTAATGGTTTCACCATCTTTATCTCCGGTAATATTAATAACTCCGTTATTTACATAAGCAGAATATTCATTGGCCTCCCACGATTCACCATCAATTTTGGCGTTCATGCCAACTGTTTTAATTTCGGTTTCTGTTTCTTCGTCAGGTTTTTCTTCGTCGGGTTCTTTGTTACATGAAAAAAGTAAACTAAAAGAAATAATTGTTAAATAAATCAAAATATCTTTCATAATTGTTTTTTTAGAAGTTTATAATATATAATTTAATTAAAATGCATATCCAAACGAAATACCAAATCTGGTTCCCGGGGTTAAAAATGGCAGGCTCACACTGGCTTTGTTTTTTGATGTTTCTACAGAAATCTCGCCCATACCAGGAAATCCTATGTCTGCATCGCTCTCAATTTCTTCTTCAGCAGACCTGAAATCAGCTTTAGGGTCATCGGATTCTGCACTGAGTGTTAATTTCCTTGAAGCAACACTAACAGCAAAGAAATACCAGTCAATAGAAAAAGCATCACTAATCAGCCATTGAGCTCCAAGCGCAATACCTCCCTGGAAAGAGCCCAGTGAAACTTTGGATGTGGCATCAAAAGCCTGGTCTAAGGGTATTCTCAAAAATAACTTCCGATTTTAGGATGGGTAAATTGTATAGTTCCATTCGGGTAAAATATTATGTTTGCTGATATTTAATTTTCTCATATCTTTATCATTAACTTTGATTCCTTTTTCATAAATTGTTTGATCTATGCACGCCGAAACTTTTAATCCAGTTGATGTTTTTGTGGTACCTATATATTTTAAAATTGTTTCATAGTTCACCAGAGGTTTTCCCGCCCAGTTTTTGCTTATTTCACTAAACAAACGATGTTCAATTGGGTTGTATTTTGATGTTCCAGGTGGGTAATGACATACAGTTACATTTATCCCATATTGGTTACAGATTTTTTCTTGAATTGACAATTTCCAAAGTTTATTTTTTGAGCCATTGCTGCCGCCACCATCAGCTAACATTAGTAGAGATTTTAGAGGTTTTTCTCGTTTTCGTAGTTGATTATTCAACCATTTAGAAATTGCATTAACGGCAAATTCACCAGTATTATAAGATGTTCCGCCAACAATGAATCCAGAATTCTTTGTTATATCATAAATACCATATGGAATAAATATACTTGATGACAAGGATTTAAAATCATAAGCATTTACTGGAACTGGCTTATGACACCATATTTTTCCATTGTTTTTAAAGTTCCCGACTAATTCTCTTTTTTTAGCGTCAATACTTATTACAGCATTATTTTCTTGTGTAAATAATTTGCGCACCTGGCTAATATATTTAAACTGACAATCCCTTTTTTCGCGTGATTCCGGGGTTGCTTTTTGAGGATTGGACTCAATCTTTTTATAATTTATTTTTAGAGAATAGCCCATCTCTGCCAATAATTTTCTTACAGTATTAGGACTAACATTAATCCCCACATTCCCAAGGGCAGTTGCTATTTTACAAGTCGTTTTTTTTGTCCATTTTATTCCAGTTACAGGGTCGCCCGCTGTATCATCTTGTAGTATTTGTTCGATTCGCTGTATTATTTCAGGAGTTTTTTTTTACACTTGGTCGCCCAGATCCTGATTTTCTGGTATTCTGTTTTTCGAAATCACCCAATGTTAACTCCCGTCTGCCTTTACTAACTGTCTCCTGATTGATATTTAATAATTGACCTATGAGTTTGTCTCCTCCATGGCCAATCTTGACAGATTCAAGACCTGCATACAACCTTCTCTGTTTTTCATCTAATGTGCTATAAAACAAAATTATTGCGGCTTTTAATTCATCGGTGATGACATGGGTAGATAATCTACCAATTGTAAATACTATATTAGACGATTGTGCCTCACGAATAATAACCTGCTGATTCCTAATTCGTTTTTCGATAGAAAAATAAACATATTCACCGTTATATGTAGATCTATACAATTTTTTTTCCTTATGTAGATTATGAACAGATAATCTTACTGACACGGTCAATAATTTATCAAGTTCTTTAATACTATAGCCAGATTGAGATTTATTTATAAAATTTTGACATGTGTTTTTTAAAGTGCCGTATTTAGAGAAATAAATGGATTTATAATTCCATAGTCCTTGCTTGGAGAATTTAGGAATAGTCTCTAAAGTATAATACTTTCCTCGGTGGGTGATGCTTGAAAAATAGGATAATTCATTCAATTTTCTCATAATAGTCATAGTTACATCATTATTAATATGATTTTTTATTTCATCGAGGGTGGCAACTTTAACTTTAGATAAGAAATTCTTAATCATTTGTTTTTTAATGTCTTGCATAATTTTTAATGTTATAATTAAACACAGAGCTCAAAGATATATATAATTACAACATTTTGCAAATGTATAAACAACAAAATGTTTATTATTGATTATTTGGTATTTAAAAATGTAAACATACTAGATAGAGACAAAGTGAAATGTTAACAATATCAATTATATTCGGAAGTTAATTTTTAAGTCACCCTAAGTCGTTATAATACACTTCTTCTATGCTGAACGTATATTTGTCAATTCGCATATATGGCGCTAAATAAAACCCCTTTGGAGCCCCATTGTTATTCCCGGGGTAATACCGGAATTCAGGAGTTAGCGACCATCCGCTAAGTTTTGGAACCACGTCCAGCCCCTCAGTGAACAATTTAGGTGGTTCATGACTGGGCATAAATCCTACATTCATTACACCAGAGATGTTCTCTCCAATAACACGTTCATACTTTAAATGAATGTTGCTGTAAAACAAACTAAAAAAATGAATCCCTACTACATTTTCTTTTTCTTGTCCATACCCATATGCAAATACATTTGCATTAGAAAGGATCATAATAGCAGATAACACAATAAATGTTTTTTTCATGATAAATTAAATTTTAAGTTAAACATTGTTTTATAAATAATTGAAGGAAGAATTGAAAAGTGAATTCAAGCTTTTGATGCACTTAAAGACTTAACAAATTATTCCTTTATTAAGAGACGGACACAATTGGGAAAGGTTCCTGCAAAATGAATTTTTTTTATGTTTTTGAATTAGGATTTCAATAAAACAAACAAAATCAAGCAATCAAACCAATCCTGCAAATCAAGGTTCAGACACTAATTCCCTCCCACATTCAACAAAAATATGTTTTCTCACCAATGCAACAAACTCCTGAATGTTGACCGGTTTGGCGATGAATGCATTGAAACCTGCTTTCCTGCACTTCTTTTGAATGTTAAAATGCAGAAATGCTGTCTGGGCAATTACCGGTATGTTGGGCCTTATGTTTCTCAATTCTCTAAGGAGGCTAAAGCCATCCATCCCGGTAATGCGCATTTCCATGATGACAGCGTCAAAAGAATATTGCTTACATGCTTTTATGGCAGTGTTTGCATCTTTTACATGAACAATCTCAAAATGCGATTGTTCCAAAATTTCGGTAACAAGATAATAACTCGTGATGTCCTGATCTACAAATAAGATCTTCTTATTTAGCGCATAAGAACCTTCCTTTTTCTCTGCTACAAGGATTTCATTGATATATTTATACATAATCATTTTGTTATTGGTTTATACAAAGATAAAAACATTTAATTAAATGGGATTAATTTGAGGTAATAAATTTGGGGTTTTCTTATTTTTTTTACACTATGGAAAAAAGCAAACAACAACAAAAGGAAGAAGACCTGAAAAAACTTGGTAACAGGATTAGAGAGTTGCGTATTCAAAAAGGATACAGCAATTATGAGTATTTCGCTTTTGAAAACGAGATAGGCCGTTCCCAATATGGCAAGTATGAAAAAGGGGAAGACATGAGATATACAAACCTGCTCCGGGTCATGAGAGCATTGGGCGTAACCCCGAATGAATTTTTTACTGAAGAGTTTGAAAAAGATTTTTTCCAGGATAAAGATAAGGATTAAATGAGGTGGTAGATTCTTATATAGAGGAAACACGGCTTTAGGAGTAGAGCCGGCTTTTTTGTTGGAAAAACTAAAAACCATATTAATTTTGTTATCTACCCGTTTTTTATATATTTGCATGAAACAAAAAAGATATTATTTTTGTTTCATGCTTATATAGCGTGTATAACGACAATTGGCGTTGTAGAATTGTTTGGGGGCAAGGCAAAATGACCAAAAATCAATTACAGAATACATTTCAGTTGGAGAACCATACAAAAATATCAAAAAAGTCTACTCGATAAACATAGTGTATTTTGACCTTGGACAGGGAGAAGATTATGTTTATCATGGCAAGACTGATTTTATTGGTATTCATAAGGCTGACAAGCTAAAACTTTCAACCAAACAGACGGAATTACTGGCGGAAAAACTGACCCTTCACAAATTTACCCGGAGTATTTTGTGATTAAGGTTTAATGAGGCTGTCCAATAAAGTCTAAAATTTAAGTCTTCTAACTTCTAAATACCAATTAACTATTCTTTTCCTAAATTTACAATAACATTCTTTTTTTAAATTTTAGCGAATAAATTTAGCATGAACAGAGACCTTTGCCCTCAACTCCCGGTTCATTTTTCTCTCTTCACACTCTAAACTATCTCGTGGCCTCACCAGGACTCGAACCTGGATCTAGAGTTTAGGAAACTCCTATTCTATCCCTTGAACTATGAGGCCGAAATAGTGTGCAAATTTATTTAAAAGAAATTGAAATAAAAAATTTTCATATTTCTATAAACAAGGTTATTTTTGCCGTTTAAATTTATAAATGTGATAATATGATTTTTGATATGGTCATAGCTGTAATTCTTTTATGGGGTGCCTATAAAGGATTTACTAAAGGATTTGTCATCCAGATTGCTTCGTTTGCAGCACTTATTCTGGGGATTTGGGGAGCGTATCATTTTTCAGGATACACATCAAATGTTATTTTTAAACATTCAGAAAATCAATATATTCCCATCATATCTTTTGCAATAACATTTGTTGCCATCATTATTCTGATTCACTTACTGGCAAGAATGTTAACAAAAGTGATCAAAAGCATTTCCATGAATATTTTTAACCGTCTGATTGGTGGAGTGTTTGGGATTGCTTTATATGCATTTATTATAAGTGTATTGTTGATTATCGTGAACAGAGTAGACCAGGAGTTTTCTTTCCTCCCAGAAGAAGAAATAAATAAATCTGTGCTATATACTCCATTATCTCAATTTGCTCCCAAAATGTTTCCGTATTTAAAATTCAATGAATTAAAAGAATCATTAGAAAAAAAGAAAGATATGAAGGAGAAAGAACAGCATAATAAGAATCAGGAACAGAATAAACAAAAAGTGAACACATAAATAAAAAATAATGAATAAACTAATTGATGAATTAAAGTGGCGTGGGCTATTATATGATTATGTTGAAGGGCTGGATGAAATACTGGATAAAGAAAACGTGACGTTTTATCTGGGCATTGATCCCACCGCCGGGTCATTGCATATTGGAAACCTTGCATCCATCATGCTGTTGAAGCATCTGCAGGTGGCGGGGCATAAACCTGTTTTGCTTTTGGGTGGAGCAACGGGTATGATAGGAGACCCGTCCGGTAAATCCAAAGAACGTAATCTGATGACACTTGAAGACATCCGTAATAATGGGCTGAAAATTAAAGAACAACTTAATTCATTTATGAATTTTGATAAAGGGGGAAATGCGGGTGAATTGGTTAATAATTATGATTGGATGAAAGATTTTAGTTTCATTGATTTTATTCGTGACATAGGGAAGCATATAACCATCAATTATATGATGGCCAAAGATTCTGTTAAGTCAAGGCTTGAGGCCGGTTTGTCATTTACTGAGTTTTCATACCAAATGGTTCAGGGATATGATTTTTATCATTTGTTCAAGACCAAAAATTGTAAGCTACAGGTTGGAGGAGCTGACCAATGGGGCAACATATTAACAGGCACCGAATTAATCAGGCGAAAAGAAGGCAAGGCAGCTTATGGGCTTACGTGTCCGCTTATTACCAGGGCCGACGGAGGAAAATTCGGCAAGACAGAAGAAGGCAATGTTTGGTTAGACCCCGGGATGACATCACCTTATAAATTTTATCAATTTTGGATAAATGTTTCGGATGAAGATGCTAAAAAATATATCAAAGTATTCACACTTCTTCCGCGAAAAAAAACAGAAGAAATTATCAGTGAACACAATCAATCACCGCATCAGCGGCTATTGCAATCGGTACTGGCCAAAGAAGTCACCACCCTGGTGCATTCAGAAGAAGATTATACAGCTGCATTAGAAGCATCAAAAATATTGTTCGGAAAAGGGACATTGGAATCATTAGAAAAGTTAGACGAACAAGTTTTCCTGGATATTTTTGAAGGAGTTCCTCAATTTGAATTGGACAGGCAGCAGTTATCACAAGGTATACCGGTATTGGAATTGTTGACAGAGCATTGCAGGGTGTTTGGTTCAAAAGGAGAATTGAAGCGCCTGATCAAAGATAATGGACTTCAAATTAATAAACAACGGATCAAGGATCCATTTATATCCTTAAGCACTGATATGCTCATTAATAATAAATATATGCTGATACAAAAAGGGAAAAAAAAATATTTTTTGATAAAAATCAAATAAAAAAAGTTATTTTTGACGTTTTGTTATGATACCTATAAAACTATTAATTATTATAACTTTACTTAGTTTTCAAATAAATAAAAATTTTTAAAATATCGTGATAAACAAAAAAAATAATCATTCTTATGATTCAATAGATTTGGTACAATTTATTTACAGAAGATGGAAAATATTTTTGGGAATAGTGATTATTACAGGTATTGTATCATCTATTGTCTCAATGTCAATTACCCCAAAATATGAATCCAGTGTTGTACTTTTTCCTGCTTCTTCTACATCTGTGTCAGAATCTTTTTTAAGAAGTAAGAGCGATGTACTGCATTTCGGAGAAGATGAAGAAGCCGAGCGTCTTTTACAGGTGTTGAATTCTTCAAGGTTAATGAACAAAATAAACAGTCGTTTCAATTTAATTCAACATTATAATATTGATACATTAAAATCTGAATATCCTAAAACAAGATTTTCCAGAATATTCAAAGATAATTTTACATTTAAGCGGACAAAGTTTATGGCAATCAAAATTGATGTAATGGATGAAGATCCGTTAATGGCTGCTAAAATGGCTAATTATGCTGCAGAAGCATTAGATTCAATAATGAATTCTATGTATCAACACAGAGCACAAAAAGTGTTTAAAATTGTTAAAAACGAATATTTTTCTTTAAAAAATGATATTCACCAAATGGAGGATACCCTTAACATGCTCAGGAAATATGGCGTTTATGAATATGAAAAACAAGCAGAAGCATATAGCGCTGCATATGCTGATGCCATTGTAAATAATAACAATAATGCAGCAAATATCCTGGAAAGAAAACTAACAAAGTTGGGCAAATACGGAGGTGATTTTTATGCCATTACACAATTTTTAGAATTTGAAAAAGAAAAACTTAGCAATTTGAAAGCCCGCTTTAAAGAAGCAAAGGTAGAAGTAACCAAAAATATCCCGTATGTTTTTATAGTAGACCAGGCAAATGTAGCTGAAAAGAAGAGTTATCCCGTACGGTGGCTAATTGTAGTGGTTACAATTATTTCCTCTGTTATTGGGGCATTGATTATTATGCTGATTTTTAATAAAATAAAGGGGTCTCTGAGAAAAGGTAACTCAGGCGATCGAGTTTAGAAACCTAAATGAATATGTATGGATATAAATGGAAAATTATTTAGGAAATATTTAGAGCGCAAAGAAAAACATAATGAACAGTATCAAAACAAAGATGCCATTCGAAAACAGCACTCTAAAGGTAAATTAACTGCATGGGAACGGATTAATTTATTGTTTGATAAAGACAGTTTTGAAGAAATCGGTGCATTTGTAACGCCTTCTAAAGCCAGTTATGGTACCATTAAAGATTCATATGGAGATGGTGTGATAACTGGATTTGGAAAAGTAAACGGACGATTGATTTTTGCATATGCACAGGATTTTTCTGTTATGGGGGGTTCCCTGGGATCAGCTCATGCAAGGAAAATACAGGAAACCCAAGACAAAGCATTGAAAATGGGCGCTCCGATCATTGGATTGATTGATTCCGGTGGCGCAAGAATACAGGAAGGGATCAGCAGTTTATCAGGGTATGCCGGAATATTCCATCGAAATGTGAGAGCATCCGGTGTAATACCTCAAATATCTGTTATCTTAGGCCCGGCAGCTGGAGGTGCAGTGTATTCGCCCGCACTTACTGATTTTGTATTCATGACATCCAAAACCAGTTATATGTTTGTAACCGGGCCCAATGTGGTTAAAGAAGTCCTTAACGAAGATGTTAGCTACGAAGACCTCGGTGGAAGCGAAGTACATGCATCCAAAAGCGGTGTAGCACAATTCAGTTATGAAGATGAAGAAAATTCAATACTTGGCCTTAAGAAACTGTTATCCTTCCTGCCTTCAAACAATATGGAGAATCCACCACATGTTGAAACAAGGGACTCCTCGAAGCGGATTGAAAAACGATTACGGAATGTAGTTCCTGATGACCCTAATAAACCTTATGATATCAAAGATGTCATTCAATTGATTGTTGACAATGGTAATTTTTTTGAGATACATGAGAATTATGCACCAAGTGTTGTTGTTGGTTTTGCAAGACTGAATGGTAAAACAATAGGCATTGTATCAAACCAACCTAAAGTTTTAGCCGGAACACTGGATATTGATTCTTCGATGAAAGCAGCACGATTTGTAAGAACATGCGATTCATTTAACATTCCATTGCTTGTTTTAGAAGATGTACCCGGATTTTTACCCGGAATAAATCAGGAACACGGGGGTATTATTAAACACGGGGCAAAATTGATTTATGCATTCAGTGATGCTACTGTTCCAAAAATCACAGTCATCTTACGAAAATCCTATGGTGGGGCTTATTGCGTGATGAATAGCAAAAACCTGGGAGGTGACTTTAATTTTGCATGGCCTACAGCAGAGATTGCTGTAATGGGGCCAGAAGGAGCTGTATCTATTCTGAACAGAAAAGAATTGGCAGAAGCAGAAGATCCTAAAAAATTAAAAAAAGAACTTACATTGAAGTACAGAAATGAGGTGGCAACACCATATATTGCCGATGAAAAAGGATTTATTGATGAGGTCATTGATCCGGCAGATACACGGGTTAAATTAATTAAATCATATGAAGCATTAGCAAATAAACACATGAACACACCACAACGTAAACATGGAAACATACCACTATAAATTTATTATAAATTAATAAAACAATAGATAAGCAATGGAAAAGTACGATACTTTTAAAATTCTTAAAATAATGTTTAAATGGAAATGGTATATTCTATCAGTTTCTGTTATAGCAGCAATAGCAGCATATTATTTTTCAGGAAATAAGTTTATTACTCCCCGTTATCAGTCGGAGGCTATAGCATATCCGGCCAATCTTAAATCAAGATCAACAGAAAGCAATACAGAACAGATGTTACAGTGGCTTAACAGCCGTGAAATAAAAGATAAGATTATTGAACAATATGATTTAATAAAACATTATAAAATAGATACTTCCATGCCTGGTTATTATAAAGAGTTGCTTGAAAAATATAATAAATGGATTAAGATATCTATGACAAAATACCAGGCCATAAACATTGATGTATTTGACAAAAATCAAAACAATGCTTTTGAAATGATATATAGTATACTTCATTTATATGACGAAAAAGTAAATAAAGAATACAAGAAAAAATACAAACGAGAAGTAGAGGTTAAAGAAAAGTTTTTGAACCGAAAAAAAAGAGAACTTGATTCGGCATTAATGATTCATCGGAACTTAAGCAAGAAATACGGACTTCTTGATTACCTTGTTCAAGCCGAAGAAGTTACAAAAGGATATTTGGGGACCATAGATAATTTAAATCCTTCCAACCTTAATAAAAAAGACATTATTAATATGAGGAAAAATCTGCAGGAAAAAGGAGGCGAATTTATTTATTATCATAAAAGAATTTATGATTTATTGGATCAATATAATAATATCCAAAAAGAATATGAAGACATTTTACTTGAATATGAAAAGGATTTGTCATATTATTATTTGGTTGAAAGCCCGCATAAACCCCAGGAACCTGTTTATCCAAACCGGTTTTTGTATATGATCATAACATTTGCAGCAACCTTTTTTCTAGCATTAATCATAATATTTGCTATTGAAAATAAAGAATTAACTAGTAATCAATCATCTTAAAATAAAGGATTATTGAAAGTGAGCAATCATTTGTCAGAAAAGGAAAAATCAATCATATTCATATCTTTTTGCACTGTATTTGTAATATTAAATTTATTTTTTTTATCCCGGGATAATTATTTATTTGCTGCTTTCCCTATTGGATTAATCTTTATTATTTGGGCATTTTTAGCATTAGACAAATTGGTTCTTGCAGTTGTTTTTATGGCGCCGTTATCAATTACATTAAGTGATTTGGGGATTGAGTCTAATTATGATCTTTTTTTACCTACTGAACCCTTATTGTTTGGTATTGCACTTTTGTTTTTATTAAAAGTATTTTATGAAAAAAAATATGATTATCGTATTGCAAAACATCCCATCAGTCTTGCAATTTATTCATATCTTGCATGGATACTTATTACCAGTATAACCAGTACCATGGCATTGGTTTCTATTAAATTTTTCATTGCAAAAATATGGTTCATTGTTCCCTTTTATTTTTTTGGAGCATACATGTTTAAAGATAAAAGCAATATTAAAAAATATGCCTGGGTTTATATTTTTGGAATGTTGGTTGTTATTATATATACATTAGTCAGGCAATTCCACTTAGGCTTTTTAAGTCAAAAAGTCGCCCATTATGCTGTTACCCCTTTTTTTAGAGACCATACAGCTTATGGTGCTGCATTAACATTTGTGTTGCCTGTTTTGGTTGCTTTCTTAACTATATACAAATCAAAATCATCTAAAGTTTTAATTACACTATTAATTATTATATACTGTTTTGCATTGATACTTTCTTATACCCGGGCAGCATGGGTAAGCATAATCATAAGTGTTTTTGTTTTGATTTTTATAAGGCTAAAAATCAATTTCACATATATCTTTACAGGTGTTTTTATCGTGTTATTGATGGCATTGTTTTATAATCATAAAATAATGATGTATCTTGAAAAAAACAAACAGGAATCAGCAGGAGACCTGGCTAAGCATGCTCAATCTATTGCCAATATAACAACCGATGCCTCAAACCTCGAAAGAATAAACAGATGGAAATCTGCCTGGAGAATGTTTAAAGAAAAACCATATCTGGGATTTGGCCCCAACACGTATATGTTTCAATACGCTCCTTATCAAATGTCGTATGAAAAAACAATCATCAGCACCAATTTTGGTGACAGGGGGAATGCCCATAGCGAATATTTAGGCCCCCTGGCAGAATCAGGGGTTTTGGGTATGCTTACATTCCTGCTCATCGTGATATTGAGTGCATACTATGGAATAAAGGTATATTATAAGTGTAAAACCAGAGAAATGAAAAATATTACAATGGGGGTTTTAATTGGTTTATTCACCTATTTTATACATGGAATATTGAATAATTTTCTGACAACAGATAAAATATCGGCACTTTTTTGGGGATTTATTGGAATCATAGTGGCTATTGACCTTTATCATAAAGATCAGGAGTCAACCCTGCCTGAGAAAGATGCTAAAAAAATTCCACACCAAGAATAGAGATATCGTCAATAATGAGGTTACTGCCCTCTGTTATTTTATTGTCCTTAATGATGTTATCAATATTTTCAGCAATAGATGTTTTAGTTGATATTTCTTTTTCTAATAATTTGTTCCCGTATTCAATTCCGTTTTCTGTAAACAGTTCTACCAAACCATCTGTGTAGCAGAGTAATTTAGAAGGTTCATTAATTGTGAAAACTCCCTTTTTAACAATCGGTATTTCTTCAAGCATACCCATTCCTGTACATCCTTTATTTAAAAAATGTAACTTTTCTTTTTCTTTTTCATAGTATAAAGGAGGGTTGTGTCCTGCATTTACATATTCAAACTCTTTGGTTTGGTAATTATATTTTGCAACAAAGAATGTAATGAATTTTTCACCTTTTGCACTGCTAATAACCCTTTCATTTAATATTCCCATCAAATCAACCAACGAAATACCGGGGGTAAATAAAGCCCGCAGGTTTGCCTGAAAATTAGATACTAACAATGCAGCAGAAACACCTTTTCCTGATACATCGGCTATGCAAAAACCAATCTCATGTTCATTCAATTGTATCACATCATAATAATCACCACCTACTTCGTAATGAGGTTGGTAAAACGAATACATATGAATAGAGTTGTTTTTGGGAAGTTTATCTTTGTCAGGGATTAGCATGTTTTGCATTTTAGATGCTAATTCAAGCTCCTTTTTTATTGCCTCTTGTTTTAAGCTCTCATTAAATAACCGGATGTTTTCAATGGCAACAATGATGATATTGGAAAGTGTTTGAACAAATTTCAGGTGTTTAATGGCCGGACTAATCCCTTCTTTATCTTCATCAATATCTCCAATTAAAACAAAGGCCAGTGGCTTTTCGTTTTGTATGACAGGAATAATGATATCTATCTTTTTAAAAAAAGGATTTGGAGAAGATGTTACAAAGGATATATTTTCATATTGAAGTAAATGTTGTTCAACATCTATTTGGTTATGCCAGGTATCTTCTTCTGTTGAACCCGAATTAAGAATCCGTATCCATTTTTTGTCATTGTCATTGTATTTGAATACAATGATTTTTCCTATGCCGAGGTCATTTCGCAATAATTGTTCATATTGTTCAATAAGCTTATCCGTATCATGATATTCATTAATTGCACGTGTTACGCTTAAAAGGCTGTTTAATTTAAAATTTACAAGTTTAAGTCTTTTTGACTTTGTAATTGCCATTATTGGTTGTTTTTTAATGAAAAGAACACGATTGATGTAGTGAACAATTAAAGCTCTTCATCTTTATGAATATTCAATTATGAAGGAATTGGGAATCAAATATGCATAAAAATATGACTATGCTCTTTCAATATATGATTTGTTTTTAGTGTCAATTTTTATTTTTTCTCCTGTTTCAATAAAAATGGGCACATTTATATCAGTGTCTGTTTCAAGTGTTGCCGATTTCATTGCAGTTGACGATGATGTATTTCCCTTTACACCGGGTTCTGTATATGCAACCTCAAGGACAACATGCTGGGGCAATTCGCACATTAATGGTTTTTCAGTGTCAGCATGATATAAAATTTCTACTTCCTGGCCTTCTTTTAAATATTCAGGTGCATTTATCAAATCACTTTCAAGTGTAATTTGATCAAATGTCTCATTGTGCATAAAATGATAGCCCAGATCATCTTTATATAAAAATTGATGAGGCCGTCTTTCAATCCTGGCTGTAGTAACTTTTTCCCCTGCTGAAAAGGTGTTTTCCAAAACTTTTCCTGTTGTAAGGTTTTTAAGCTTTGTCCTTACAAATGCCGCTCCTTTTCCTGGTTTTACATGCTGAAATTGCTGTATGACATAAAGATCATTTTTAAATTCTATACATAATCCATTTCGAAAATCTGAAGTATCTGCCATTTTTATTAAAAATTTTTAAAAATAAATTAGTGTGTGTCTTTAAAGTCCAAGTTGGCTTCGCCGAGCTCCTCCTTCGTCGTCGGTTCTTCGTTGTTGCTCAAAATCTAAATCCTCAAATACTTCAGTATTCTTTGGTTTATATTCCTCACAAGCCTCGAATTTGAACTTTATAGAACAAACACTAAATACAAAAATAAGAAAAACAGAATAAAAAAAACATTTATGTATTATTTTATCTTTTGTGAGTATTGATCAGTTTATTTTTAGGTTTCGTTGCAATAAAATCTTTCAAATAAAAAGGCTCAAAATAAGCTGTGTTTTCAAATTTCTTTTCTAAATATGCTGAGTGCGATTGATGAATCATATGTTTAGATGATATTTGAATCGTTTCAACAATTTGGGCATTGGGGTGTTTTATAACATCTTTGCATTTTAAAGCCCCACTCCCAAAAAAGAATATTGTATGCTCATTTAAATATTCTTTTAAAAAATGTTCATGAATAATTTCTGCCGATGTTTTAAGGATTGTATTTCTTTTAGAGTCAAAAAGTGCAGTATACACTTCCATGCGCTTTGCATCAAGCATGGGGCAAAGCAGTGAGCCTTCAGGAGGAGGATGTCCTTCAATCAATCCATTGGCCAGTGTTTCCAGCGTATTGATACCGATCAAAGGGATGTTAAACCCATAGCCTAATCCCTTTGCTGTTGAAACACCAATTCGAAGTCCTGTATATGATCCCGGCCCTTTGCTTACAGCAATTGCATCAATATTTTTTTTATGTATTCGGTTTTTATCAAGTATTTCCTCTATGTAAAGACTTAAAACCGATGCATGTGACTTATCTTTGTGTGTTTCTTTAAAATCAATTAAGTCACCATCAATTCCTAAAGCAACAGAACAAACTTCTGTTGCAGTTTCTATGTTTAATATTACTGGCATATAAATTTGTCATTAAAAAATCATACAAAATTAATATAACCTGAACGGAATCTATTATTTTTATCCATATTCACTAATAACTTTTATCATTTCATGGAAAACGTAAAAAAACTTTATTTGACGGATATAGGTAATGTATGCTTTATTAAAAACCCTCGTGCAAAAAGGTTAAGCATTCGTTTAAAAGAGTTCAACATGATCAGGGTAACAGTTCCGGCAAGAATGTCTATAAAAGAAGCAACTTCGTATGTTTATTTGAAAAAGGACTGGATCACAAAGCATATGGAAAAAATCAGATCGAATGAAAATCAATATACAATATTTACCCCTCAGTCCACTTTTACAACAAAATATCATCGCATAGAGATTTCAACACAGCATGTAAATACTACCAAAACATCCATAAACAATGGATTAATAAACATTCAAATTCCTGAATCAGTTTCGTATGACAATGAGCAAATTCAAATCGCAATCCGGAAAACGATAGAAGATGTGCTCCGGTTAGAGGCAAAATACCACCTTCCTGAATGGCTTGAAGAAATTGCCCAAAAGCACCGGTTCACCTACAATCATATTTATATAAAAAATTTAAAATCGCGTTGGGGAAGTTGTTCATGCCAGAATAACATTAATTTAAATCTTCATTTGATGCGCCTGCCGCATGACTTAATACAATATGTTTTGTGCCATGAATTGGTGCATACAATACATAAAAACCACGGGAATGATTTTTGGTCATGTTTATTATCAATTGAACCTGATGCTAAAGGCAAACAAAAAAAAATAAGAGAATACAACCCCTCCATTTATTAAAAACTGTTTAAAAATGATTTTTATCAATAAATGAGGCCATCACTTATAAATTTGAGTATATTTATAGTTTAAAATATGACCAGAATTTATGGAAAAATTTATCACAAAAGCTATAACTTGTATCTTTCATCCTTTATTCATGCCAACGTTGGGTATATTAATCATATTTGATTCAATTGAGTACATGATATATGTGCCTTTTGAGATGAAACGTGCTATTTTTTTAATAGTGTTTATTTCTACCTGCTTATTACCCTTGAGTTTCATTCCTTTTTTTTATTTTCAAAAAATAATAAAGGATTTTGAAATGAACTCAAGCAAAGAACGATTCATCCCTTTATTCTTATCTGCTATATTTTATTATATCGGATATTATTTAATTTCAAAATTTACCATTCCGTTCGTTTTGGGGTCATTTATGTTTTCCACTGTAATTATTCTGTTTTTGATTCTTATTATTAATCTTAAATTTAAGATTAGTATTCACATGAGTGGTATTGGTGGTATTATAGGTTTGATTATGGCCATATTGATCAAAACCGGTGATTTGAACTTTTATTTATTTATTGTTTCCATTATGGTTGCCGGATTCGTTGGATATTCAAGGTTGTGGCTTAAGGCGCATACTCAATGCCAGGTATATACAGGGTTTGCTATTGGGTTTGCAGGTGTTTTTCTTACCATTTTACTTCATTAACATGATTGCACAGCATAAAAAGATATTCGAGAATCAGAATAGATAATTAATAGCCTAAGTTTAAAACCCTTTTAAATGTTGTTTTTTTAAGGTTGTATTTTTTTATAATGAGAAACTCTTATGTAACTACTTTTAAAACCTTTTGGCTCAATTCTAAGAAGTGGTTGATAAATATAACAAATTGGTTTTTCAGGAATCATTGGAAAATCCAAAATAAATCCCAAATTCAAAGCTTAAAACTTTTGGTACTGCATAAATCAATGTAACAGAGCTGAAAGCGAGAAAATATAGCACAAACATTTTTGGGGAAGCTTGTGCAAAGACAAATACAGCAGCGACACAACATAGTTAATGATAAGATTTTTGTGCAAACAAAATTATTAGTCCAAGAGGGCTGAAAGCGAAATGCTGCTTAAGCTAAAGGGTGAAGTAGCTAAAAATCAGGGCTCCCTTTAGGGTCAGGAGCAAAACCTGATTTTTAGCGGACTCGAATATATTATATGATGGAACAAACACTATATAATAAGCATAGCATCTCCATAAGCACCAAAGCGGTATTTTTCTTTGATAGCAACTTCGTATGCTTTGAATAATAGTTCATATCCTGCAAAAGCAGCAGAAGACATGAGATAAATAGCCAGTGGCATGTGAAAATTGCTGATTAAACGGTTGGCAACGCTGAACTCGTGAGGAGGGAAAATAAATTTATTTGTCCAGCCATCATATGGTTTTAACAAGCCATTTGTGGAAACGGCACTTTCAATAGCTCTAAGTGTAGTAGCTCCTACAGCACAAATATTATAATTGTTGTTTTTTGCATTATTCACAATTTCTGCAGCTTCAGTACTGATGATCATCCGCTCTGAATCCATTTTATGTTTGGTGAGGTCTTCTACTTCAATAGCTCTAAAGTTACCCATCCCAATGTGCAATGTTAATTCAGCCTTTTCAACTCCTTTTATCTCAAGTCGTTTTAATAATTCTCTGCTAAAATGGGTCCCTGCTGTTGGTGCAGCTATGGCCCCTTCATTTTTTGCAAATATGGTTTGGTAGCGTTCTTCATCAATGGGCTCTACATCCCGTTGTATGAATTTTGGAATAGGTGTTTCTCCAAGATTGTATAGCGTTTCTTTAAAGTCTTTATATTCTCCATAATATAAAAACCTTAATGTTCTTCCGCGCGACGTTGTGTTATCAATCACCTCAGCTACTAATTCATCGTTTTCGCCAAAATATAATTTATTGCCTATTCTAATTTTACGGGCCGGGTCAACTAAAACGTCCCATAATTTTTGTTCTTGATTTAATTCCCTTAATAAAAACACTTCAATTTTAGCACCTGTTTTTTCTTTATTTCCATAAAGACGGGCAGGAAATACTTTTGTGTCATTAAAGACAAGCACATCCCCATCATCAAAATAATTAATGATATCTTTAAATACATGATGCTCGATTTCTTCTGTTTCACGGTTTACAACCATCAACTTTGATTCATCTCTGCTTTCAGTAGGATATTGTGCAACAAGTTCATGAGGAAGCTTAAAATTGAATTTAGATAATTTCATGTTCTGGTATTTATATAATATGTTAGTTAAAATATCCAATTTTATTAATGAAATTACAACGCATTGTTATTTTTTATATTGTTTAAGAAGAGATAATATTTTCAAAAGCTTTTATTGTCAAGGCATCTTTAATATTATAATGGCCTATAGCAGTCCGCTGTAATTCTGTGATATGAGCTCCTGTTTCAAGAAATTCTCCTATATCCCTTGCGATTGAACGGATATAAGTCCCTTTGCTGCATTTAATATAAATGGTAATATATGGCAAACAACATTTGGTCAATGAAATATTTTTGATGGTCACCTCTTTGGGGTCGAGTTTTATATCCTCTCCTTTCCTGGCTAAATTATAAGCTCGTTCTCCGTTTACCCATTTTGCAGAAAACCGGGGTGGTTTTTGTAAAATAGTGCCCTGAAAATGATGCAAGGCTTCTTCAATATTATCTTTACTTAAATGATCTGTTTTTTTTCTTTCAATTACTTCTGTTTCTTTATCATATGAAGGTGTTTTTTCCCCAAGTTTAATCGTGGTAATGTATTCTTTGTCTAAATGCTGCAACCCGGCAACTTGTTTAGTGGACTTACCTGTACATATTAATATTAGCCCACTGGCTAAAGGGTCTAAAGTGCCTGCATGTCCCACCTTAAGTTTTTTATAAAGTTTGTGCCTGCAAATCAATAAACGGATTTTACTGACAACATTGAATGAAGTCCATCCTAAAGGCTTGTCAATCAAGATGATTTCTCCTTCTTTAAAGTCTGCATTGCGTTGTAATTCCTTCATGATTTATATACCCGGTATGTTATGATTTTTTTAAAAGTCAGGAACATCATTCTTTTTGGCCTGATGGTGGTGAAAGATTAGTTCGCTCTGGTAAAGGAATGTCTATGTTATGTTCTGTTTTTACATAATGAATAATTTGCGGGAAAAAAGTATAAAAATCCTGATAAAACAAATCATAATACTTTTTTAAATATTCAATTGCCTTAAAATTATTTATTCTGATACTTGCCCGTTTAGACATACGGTCGAAAACCTTTGAAATACCATCAAAAGAATGATACGATTCCAGCCAATGCTCATTCTTCATTTCAGAATAAAATTTATTTAATCGTTGAGGAATAAAACCAGATTGTTTATCCAGTATACTATAAATAGATTTTATAAATTGATTTAATGGCTTGTTGTGAAAAATATTCCAATCGTTAGACAAGTAATGGTCATAAAAAACATCTACAATGATTCCTGAATATTTATGGAATTCATTTACCAAAACATCCCTGCTTTTTTTAACTACAGGATGATTGTCTGTAAAGGTATCTATATTTCTGTGTAAAAGAATTCCTTTTTTTATTTGTTTAGGATATTCTTTATATCCATCCCCTTTAATATAATCACCTATAAAGTTACCTATGATAATACCTTCAGATTTTCCTGAAAGATATATATGAGATAATAAATTCACATACTATTCTTTTATACAACGTACAGACACACCCAGCGTTTTTCCCATTGATCTGCGGTTTATTTTAGGAACCCCTTTGGATAATGCTCTTACCCATACATAATTTTTACTTTGTTTGGTGGCGGTCCAAAAAAGTGCGACTTCATCCAGTTCATTGTAATTGCCTTCTATGTTTCGCCAACCGGCAAATATAGCATTAAAACCAGATTCTCCTTTATTGATTTTCATCTGTTCGCCCTCGTCAGCTCCCCTAAATCCTGTTTCTTCCAATTCACGTTCAACCATCCCAAGTTCCTTTTCGAGTGCTATCCATTCTTCGTCAGATGGGAGTTTCCATCCTTTTGGGCAGGCTTTTAGAGCAGCATCGTGCGTGTATAATCTTCCATAAAAGTCACCTTTGCTCGGATGGTCTTTATAAAAATAAGAACCCTCTTCTGTTTCATAATTTAAATTTTCTGCCATCCACCATTGGTTACCTATTTTTACAATTTCATACGTTTTTTGATCCCTTTCGTCCTGCATAGTGCTCATCTCATTCGTTATTTTAGCTTGTTTATTAAAAAGATTATTAAAAAACGTTTTCATTTCAGCGCAAGATGAAAATAGTAATGCCATTATCCCAAAAAGTAAAATTTTTTTCATGATATTAAAATTTAGGGTTAGTGATACATTCATTTTAAAAATTTATAATACCAAAAGTATATTTTTTATTTACAAAATCAAATTTTTTTATTTTTAAATCGTTAATCACCAGCTAATAAATTTTTACTCTATTGAATATCAGATGGTAATGATTGTGGTAAAATAAACTACGAACAGAACAAAAGATATACGAGAATCAGAAGAGATAAACACTAAATAGTGCCTGTCTCTAAACTCAAGTGTTTGGATCATAATGTTCGATAACGAGGCTTGCGCAGCCCCAAAAAGCGCAGTTTACTGAAGTAAATGAGCAATTTTGGGGCAAGCGTAACGAAGTTAGCGGACATTATGGACAAACACTAAATAATTTATAAATATTCAGCATCATCATAATAAGCGAACCTTTGATGGATATATTCTTCTGTAATTCAGATTTATATAGGAAAAAGGAGCAGAGGGGCATTGTATTCATTAAAATATCTAATTTATAAAGAACAATTTATTGGCAGAATTTATATCTTTGCTTATTCTACAAGGTACAATTTTACATAAACAAATTTTTAACAATTTATAATAGATTAAGAAATATGGGGAAACAAAAAAAATTTATTACGTGTGACGGAAACTATGCAGCTTCTCATATTGCATACATGTTTAGTGAAGTAGCAGCGATTTATCCAATCACTCCTTCTTCATCTATGGCCGAGCATATTGATGAATGGTCATCATTTGGAAGAAAAAACCTTTTTGGTGATGAGGTAAAGGTAACAGAATTGCAGTCAGAAGCTGGTGCTTCCGGAGCAGTTCATGGTTCATTACAATCCGGTGCCCTTACTTCAACATTTACAGCATCTCAGGGGCTTTTACTCATGATTCCCAACATGCATAAAATAGCAGGCGAATTATTACCAGGCGTATTTCATGTAAGTGCAAGAAGTGTTGCCGGACACGCTCTTTCGATTTTTGGAGATCATACAGATGTATACTCTACACGCAATACCGGGTTTGCAATGCTTGCAAGTGGTAGTATACAGCAAATTATGGATTTGGCAGGAATCGCTCATCTTGCATCAATCAAAACCCGTATTCCATTTCTGCATTTTTTTGATGGATTCAGGTCTTCACACGAAATTCAAAAAATTGAAAAACTTGATGAAGAAGACTTTAAAGGTTTAATTGACGAAAAGGCATTACAGGCATTTCGCAATAATGCATTGAACCCCGAACATCCTGTGACTCGCGGTACAGCTCAAAACCCTGATATATATTTCCAAGCCAAAGAATCTGCCAATAAATTTTATTTACCTGTTGCAGATGTTGTGAATGATTATATGCAGGAAATATCAAAACTTACAGGCCGTGAATATAAACCATTTACATATTACGGTGCAAAAGATGCAGAACGCGTTATCGTTGCTATGACAACAGTCACTGAAGCAGCGAAAGAAGTGGTTGATTATTTAAATCAACAGGGTGAAAAAGTAGGTTTGGTTACCTGCCACTTATACAGGCCTTTTTCAGAAAAATATTTCTTTAATGTCTTTCCCGGCTCAGCAAAAAAAATTGCAGTGTTAGACAGAAGCAAAGAACCGGGTGCAAATGGAGAACCATTGTATCTTGATGTAAAAGACCTTTTTTATGATAAAGAAAACAAACCGTTGATCGTTGGCGGTAGATATGGATTAAGTTCTAAAGACACTACCCCGGCCCAGATTATATCAGTATTTGAAAATCTTAAATCTGATAAACCTAAAAATCGGTTTACCATTGGTATTGAAGATGATGTTACCCACACATCTCTTCAGGTTGGAAAAGAGATCAGCATCAACCCCGATGATATTTATGAAGCTAAATTTTATGGTATTGGAGGAGACGGAACAGTTGGAGCAAATAAAAATTCAATTAAAATAATTGGTGACACCACCGATAAATATGCACAGGGATACTTTGCATATGACTCCAAAAAATCTGGCGGACTTACTATTTCTCACCTTCGTTTCGGAGAATCAATCATCCGTTCTACCTATTATGTTAACACGCCTGATTTTGTAGCGTGTCATGTGCCTGCATACCTTGATAAATATAACATGTTAAAAGGAATTCAACCGGGAGGTACATTCCTTTTAAATAGTTTGTGGGATGCCGAAGAAACCAAAAATCATTTTCCCGATTTATTAAAAAAACAATTGGCTGATAATAATATCAATACATATATCATTAATGCTACCAAGATAGCCGATGAAATCGGATTACCAGGCAGGATCAATACCATCATGCAAGCTGCTTTCTTTAAAGTAACAGAAGTGATTCCTTACGAAGATGCTGTGAAAGAAATGAAAGAAGCAATTACCAAGACCTTTGGGCGCAAAGGCGAAGACATTGTTAAAATGAATCATAACGCAGTGGATAAAGGTGGCGAGAATGTGATTAAATTGGATATTCCAAAAGAATGGAGCCAATTGGAAGCAAAACCTTTGACTTATGGAGTTGATAATGTATCTGAATTTTATAAAAAAGTAGCTGCACCAATCAATGCAATAGCAGGAGACCAATTGCCGGTAAGTGCATTTGAAGGTAGAGAAGACGGATCATTCCCTGCCGGAACAACCCAATACGAAAAAAGAGGAATTGCAGTGAATGTTCCCGAATGGGTCCCGGATAATTGTATCCAATGTAACCAATGTGCCTATGTTTGTCCACATGGTGTCATACGTCCGTTTTTATTAACAGATGAAGAAGCTGCCAATGCACCTGAAGGATCGGAAGTCATCCAGGGCAAAGGGCCTATCAAAGACTATCAATTCAGAATCCAGATAAGTCCAATGGATTGCACCGGATGCGGAAGCTGTGCAGACACCTGTCCGGCCAAAGAAAAAGCACTTGTCATGAAACCATTGGAATCTCAATTAGATCAGAATGAGAAATGGGAATACATGCATCATAAAGTGGGCTACAAAGAAGATGTTGTAGACATTTCTAAAAACGTTAAAAACAGTCAGTTTGCCCAACCATTGTTTGAATTCCACGGAGCATGCCCTGGTTGCGGTGAAACACCCTATATAAAATTGCTGACTCAATTGTATGGCGACAGAATGATCATTGCCAATGCAACAGGTTGTTCTTCAATATATGGCGGTTCTGCTCCTTCAACACCTTATTGTGTTAACACAGACGGCCACGGCCCGGCATGGGCAAACTCATTATTCGAAGACAATGCCGAATATGCTTATGGCATTGGCATGGGTGTGAAAAAAATGAGAGATCGCATAGCCGGTAAATTGAAAGACGCCCTGAACAATGGCGCTTCATCGGAAGTAAAAGAAGCTTTCCAGGCTTGGCTCGATACCATGAAGGATGGGGATAAATCTAAAGAAGCCTCTGTAAAGTTGAAACAAATTCTCAAAAAAGAAAACAGCGATCTTGCAAAAGATTTACTCAAATACGAGCAATATTTCACTAAAAAATCTGTATGGGCCTTTGGCGGCGACGGATGGGCTTATGATATTGGATTTGGCGGTTTAGACCATGTATTGGCTTCAGGCGAAGACATTAACGTGCTTGTAATGGATACTGAAGTATATTCCAATACAGGAGGACAATCATCCAAAGCTACACCCATCGGAGCAGTTGCTAAATTTGCTGCATCCGGGAAAAAGATTAAAAAGAAAGACCTTGGAGTCATGGCCATGAGTTATGGGTATGTATATGTTGCCCAGGTAGCTATGGGAGCAAGCCAAAATCAGTTTTTCAAAGCAGTTAAAGAAGCCGAAGCGTATGACGGCCCTTCACTGATAATTGCCTACTCCCCATGTATTAATCATGGAATAAAAGGAGGAATGGGTAAATCTCAACAAGAAGAGAAAAATGCTGTTGAATCCGGATATTGGCACTTATATCGCTATAATCCTTTACTAGAAAAAGAAGGGAAAAATCCTTTTGTGCTCGACTCTAAAGAACCCGACTGGGATAAGTTAGAAGGCTTTATTACAAGTGAAATAAGGTATACTTCTTTACAAAAAGCATTCCCAGAAGAAGCCGACAGGCTTTTTGCAATGGCACAGCAAAGCTTAAAATGGAGGTATAAATCTTATAAGCGAATGGCTGATATGGATTATTCCGGATAAAGCACTGAATTTATATATGAACCGAGCCATGACAATTTTTTTGACACACACGAGCATGATTATTGAAAAGCTATTTGGTTTACTCAAAGTCAATAGATTAAACACATGGCGAGCTCCATATGACCATTGAAAAATTAAAAATAAACATATGAAATGCTTATTTTGATTCGTTCTAAAAGGTGACTGAAACGGTCACCTTTTTTTATTTAAAACTTTTTTATTAATTTGGGAAGAATATTAGCAATTGATTACGGCAGAAAACGAGTTGGATTGGCAGTGACAGATCCAAGCCAAACCATTGCGAATAGCCTGACAACTATTCATGCCAGCGAAATATGGGAGTTTCTTAAGGAATATATTTCAAAAGAAAAAGTGGATATCATTGTAGTCGGATATCCCAAAACTATAAACAATAAACCATCAGAAGCAGTAAAATATATCAATCCTTTTGTAAAAAAACTAAAAAAAAACTATCCCGATATAAAAATTGATCTTGCCGATGAACGGTTTACCTCCCAAATAGCTTTTCAGGCTATGATTGACGGAGGTGTGAAAAAGAAAAAACGGCAGGATAAAGCAATGGTTGATAAAATCAGCGCTAATTTAATACTACAAAGCTATATTGATAAAATTAAATATTAATTATTATGATATTGCCGGTAGAAGTATATGGATCCAATATATTGCGTAAGCGATCGTTGGATATAGATGAAGATTACAAAGACCTTGATGGGTTAATCAATGATATGTTTGAGACCATGTGGAATTCAGACGGGGTAGGACTGGCTGCACCACAAATTGGCAAAAACATCCGCCTCATTGTCATTGATGCAAACCCAATGAAAGAAGAAGATGAAAGACTTGAAGGATTTAAGCAAGTATTCATCAATCCTGTATTGATTCAGGAATCAGGCCATCGTTTTGCTTATAATGAAGGATGCCTGAGCCTTCCGGGCATCAGGGAAGATGTTACACGACAGGATACCATTAGGATTGCTTATGAAGACGAACACTTCAAACATCATGAAAAGGCCTTTAAAGGGATAAAAGCAAGAATTATACAACATGAATATGATCATTTGGAAGGAATATTGTTCATTGACAGGCTGTCTGCATTAAAGAAAAAATTATTGCGAAGAAAATTGAACGATATCACAAAAGGGAAGGTGGACACAACTTACAGAATAAGAATTCCGGTTAAATAATTTTTGCAAACACAATCCTGATTAGAACCGAGCCATGACAAAAAATTTGACACATACGAGCATGATTATGAAGAAGCTACTTAGTTTGCACAAAGTCAATAGGTTAAACTCATGGCGAGCTCCATATGACCTTTGAAAAATAAAAAATAAACATATGAAACAGAAAACCAGGTTAATATTTTGAGCTATCCAATTGACAAATCCTTTAATATAACACTAAAGTATGTGTAGGGTGCTCTTCTAACTTCTAAACTTCTATAATTTAAAAATAACAAATGAAGTATTATATCATAGCCGGTGAAGCATCCGGTGACCTTCATGGGGCATCGCTCATAAAAGAAATTAAGGCTATTGATTCCCATGCCCAATTCAGAGGGTGGGGGGGAGACAACATGCAACAAGAAGGGTTGGACATGGTTAAGCATTATAGAGACCATGCTTTTATGGGTTTTTTTGAAGTGATCTCCCATTTGCGTGCAGTTCTGAAAAATATATCCTTATGTAAAAAAGACATCATTTACTACAATCCCGATGCAGTAATTTTAATTGACTATCCTGGCTTTAACCTTGAAATTGCAAAGTTTTCTAAAAAAAACAAGCTAAAAGTCTTTTATTATATTTCGCCTAAAGTATGGGCATGGAAATCCTCCAGAGTAAAAACCATCAGACAAAATGTGCACAAATTGTTTGTTATCCTTCCATTTGAAACATCATTTTATGAGCAGTATCAATATCCTGTTGAATATGTAGGAAATCCGGTGGTAGATAAAATAGAAGCAGAAAAAAACAAAGGTGTTGAAAGGGAATTATTTATTAATAATAACAATATACCGGATAAACCCATTATTGCAATTTTACCCGGAAGCAGGATACATGAAGTACAAAAATGCCTGCCGCATATGATGGAAGCCTGTAAAGATTTCAATGAATACCAGCTTGTGATTGCCGGGGTATCAACGATTAATACTTCGTATTACCAAAACTATGTGCATCTGCCAAATGTATCTTTGGTTGTTGATCAGACGTATCAATTGCTTCAACTGGCTGAGTCCGCTATTGTGACATCCGGCACTGCTGCTCTGGAAACAGCATTATTCAATGTTCCGCAGGTGGTATGTTATAAAATCAGTTTACCCACCTTTATGATAGGAAGGCTATTGGTTAAAATAAAGTTTTTCACATTGGTCAACCTGATCATGGAAAAAGAAGTGATCAAAGAATTATTGCAATTCAATCTGACAAATGAAATAAAGAGTGAAATGCAAAAAATACTGAATAATGCAGAGTATGTTAAAACTATGCAAAACAATTACGGCCGGTTAAAGGAAAAACTTGGTGAAAAGGGTGCTGCGCAACGTGTAGCAAAAAAAATAGTGTACGACATGCTCAATAGCAGAATGGATTAAGGTGTTGAAATATAGTCACTTAGAAAATTCGGGCACCAAAAATAAATTTATCCTCCCAATAATATGGGTCGTCAATTTGGTTGATCTCTACTCCATTCGATTTGGAGGCATGAATAAAATTATTGTCTCCCAGATATATTCCTACATGCGTAATTGCTTTGGAAGTGCTGTAAGTGCCAGTGAAAAAAACCAGGTCACCTTTTTTTAATTTATCAGCCTCCGGGATGATCTCACCGTATCTGGCAATTCCTTGTGCACTGTGTGGTAAGTAAATATCAAAGTGATTGAATATAACAGATAAAAAACCCGAACAGTCAATGCATTTTTTGGTTGTCCCACCCATGCAATGCGGAACACCTATGAATGATCTGGCATGTTCAATAATGTCTTTTTTGGATGCCTTTTGAGTGTCCAGGTCTTTTTCAATGCCCTTGCTTTCAAATGTTTTTAGCTTTTTAACAAGATGCTTGTCCGCTTTATTATTCTTTAAAACTTTTTTAAATCCATTACTGCCTTTTGTTGTTTGTGGAATAAGACATGCAATAAAAATGAAAACGAATGCATGATATTGTAATCTCATAATCGAACATATTAGATTTTATTATATAGCTAAGATAAATAAAATAGTCAAACTATTTTGTTCAAGTAATGAAATTGTTTGACTTTAGAGATAACATTTATTGAAAAGGAATAATGTTCTTTGGCACTCATATAAGATAAACATTAATAATAAACCAAATTATTAAAAAAACTGTATATTCGTGTTTGAAAAATTTCACATGAACCTGATTTAAATATAATTTACTGAGAACAGTTAGTTATATAAAACGAATTTATAAAAACATTAGTATGATATATCGGTTTTTCTCTTATAAATATTTTGTCATCATTTGTCTGACTCTACTACACATACCGGGTTTTTCACAACATAAAAAACCTGTGTTTCATGGTACATTTTATCATATTGCAGATAACCGTGAATATTTCAGTCAATATGCTATGGCACAAACCATACTTGGGGCGCGGGTTGACTTGAAAGCAGAATTCAGCACCCCTGATTCAGTGAATAAAGCCTTTTTTGGATTTAATTATTTGTATGAATATGGTCATACAATAGATGCACATATCCCGGTTTTAAATTTATATTACCAATATCAAAAAGGAGTATTTGACTTTTATTTTGGTTCATTTCCCCGGAGAGATTTATTAAACTATCCTTTGGTGCTATTAACAGACTCTTTGGATTACTACAGGCCCAACATTGAAGGCGCATTGGCAAAAATATCAGGGAAAACAGGAAATATAACCCTGTGGATTGACTGGACAAGCAGACAAACCAATACTGTTAGGGAAACATTCCTGGCAGGCTTTTCAACACAGCTCAATCTGGACATGTTTTATAATGAAAATTACATGTACATGTATCACCGGGCCGGTTCAAAAAATCCGCCTCCGGACGATCATATCAGAGACAATGGCGGTGCATGCAGTTTATTAGGACTGAATCTGTCTGATAAACTCCCTTTTGATAAAATGAAATATGATATTGGGGCGGCATATTCATACGACCGCTTCAGGTCCAATCCTTATGATCATAACTTTGGCCTGATCTCAAGAATTCAATGGAAACATAAAATGATGGGACTGGACGCTGTTTATTATTCCGGTGATAAACAGGCGCTTCCATATGGCGATCCATTTTATTCTGCAGGCCAATACAGCAGAATAGATACATATATCATCCCGTTCAAATCTAAACATGTATCATCCAAAGTCGCTTTTTCTGTCCACTTTGCAAAAGACCAAACAGATTATTCTCAGCAAATTTTTGTCATCTATAAATTCCTTTAATGATTCGGAGTCTGCAAAGACGAGTGTTTTTTTATATATTTACAATATATCCCAAAAAAACAGTAAACTATTATGAACAGAAGGCATTTTTTATTTAACAGCAGTGCATTAATAGCAGGTATGATGGTTAAGCCGGTAGGTGGATTTGCTACAGGTTTAGGTTTTCCACAAAAACAATTTGTTTCTAAAAGACCACCCATAGATGAAAGAACATTTTCCAGTAAAGCGGTTGAAGATACAATTAAAAACGTCAAATCGCTCATAGCAGACAATGAACTGGCATGGATGTTTGAAAATTGTTACCCCAACACACTGGATACTACCGTTCGCCATCAAACTATTGATGGTAGTCCGGATACTTTTATTATAACCGGAGACATAACAGCCATGTGGTTAAGGGACTCTACAGCACAGGTTTGGCCATATATGCCACTCATAACAAAAGATACAGAACTTAAATCACTTATCCACGGGTTGGTAAACAGGCAAGTTAAATGTGTTTTAAAGGATCCGTATGCCAATGCTTTTATAGAAGATTTGGACAGAGTAGATACCTGGCATAAAGATATTCCTGAACGGAAACCCGGCGTACATGAACGAAAATGGGAACTTGACTCATTGTGTTATGTTGTACGGCTATCGCATAAATATTATGAACTTACCGGTGATGACTCAGTTTTTGATCAAAAGTGGGACAAAGCCATGAAGCTGATCGTTGATACATTTAAAACAGAACAACGCAAAGACCTGACCACCCCATACCGGTTTATCAGAAAAGCCAACAAAGCGATTGATATCTCTCCTTTTGAAGGTACAGGCAGGCCCATAAATCCAACGGGAATGATTTGTTCGATATTCAGGCCATCTGACGATGCAACCTTATATCCGTTCCTGGTTCCCTCCAATATTTTTGCAGTTCTTTCGCTTAAACAACTTTCTGATATTTATGGAAATGTTTTGAAAAACGAAACGTTTGCAAAAGAATGCAATGACCTGGCAACAGAAGTAGAACTGGCTATAAAAGAATATGCTATTGCCGAGCACCTTCATTTTGGCAAAATATATGCCTATGAAGTAGACGGGTTTGGCAATAAAGTATTTATGGATGATGCAAACGTCCCTTCATTAATGTCTTTGGCTTATTTAGGAGCACACGACCCCTCAGATCCGGTGTATAAAAATACACGGAACTTTCTTTTAAGTAACTCAAACCCTTATTTCCTTGAAGGAAAAGCAGCGGAAGGACAAGCAAGCCCCCATACGGGCAAAGAAAAAATATGGCCCATGGGGATCATTCTTAGGGCAATGACATCCACAAACAATAAGGAAATAAGTTATTGCCTGAAAATGCTAAAAAACACACATGCAGGTACAGGATTTATGCATGAAGCATTTCACAAAGATAACCCTGAAGATTTCACAAGACGGTGGTTTGCATGGGCAAATACTCTGTTTGGAGAATTAATTATTAAAATTGCAAATGAAAAACCCGAATTGTTATCAAAAAAACTTGAATAATATACCTGCATGGACTTCATCATACTAAAAGACGTAGTAATCATATTTGCCCTTTCAACATTTGTTAATTTAGTCTTTACAAGATTGAAAATACCAACTGTTGTAGGTTACTTATTAACAGGTGTACTTGCCGGGCCGCATTTGTTTTCATTGGTGCAGGGAGAACATCAGATTGAGATGTTAGCTGAAATCGGAGTCGTTTTATTGCTTTTTACCATTGGAATGGAATTCTCTTTGAATCATCTGCTCAAGATCAGAAAAATAGTGGTCTTTGGAGGATTATTGCAAGTATCCATCACAGCCGGTGTGTTTTATATTGTTTCAACAGTATACGGTGTTGATACACAAATAGGTATTTATATCGGTTTTCTCACTGCATTAAGTAGTTCTGCACTTGTATTAAAACTTTTGCAGGAACGATCCGAGCTATCATCCAATTTTGGAAGAACGGTTTTGGGTATATTAATTTTCCAGGATTTATTATTGGTCCCGTTGATTTTGTTTTCAAATTTGCTCGGCGACCATGATATGAATATTACCAATGAAGTTTTTCTTTTGGTTCTGAAGGCAATTCTTATCATTGGGTTTGTGTATGCAGGGAATAAATGGATTTTGCCAAGACTATTGCATTTAATAGCTCAAACAAAAAATCAGGAACTGTTCATGATGAGTATCCTTCTTATATGCTTGTCAATTGCTCTTTTAACATATAAGCTTGGTATGTCATTGGCATTTGGGGCATTTCTGGCCGGATTGATGATCTCAGAATCGAAATATAGCCACAATGCTTTTTCAAACCTCATTCCTTTTAAAGACACATTTACCAGTTTCTTCTTTGTGTCCATAGGCATGTTGTTGGATGTGAATTTTGTGTTTAATAACTATCAACTTGTTATTTTAAGTGTGTTTTTAGTGATTATCTGTAAATCCATCATAGCCGGAGGCACAGGGTTTGTTCTGGGACATACGTTTCGGGGCACCGTGTTGGTCGGACTTGCATTAAGCCAGGTAGGAGAATTCTCTTTTATTCTGGCCAAAATCGGACTCAATAATTCTATTATCAATGATTATTATTATCAGCTATTCCTCGCAGTTGCTGTCATTACAATGTCATTATCGCCTTTTTTGATGAGAATATCGTTGCCGGTGGCAAATACGCTGTTAAAACTACCTCTTCCATCATTCCTGGTAAATGGTTTATTCCCGTTAAAAGAAATTGATTTGCCGGATTACCAAAACCACCTTGTTATTATCGGGAAAGACAAAAGTGCACTACAATTGTCTAAAATGGCCAAAATCAACAATATTCAACATATATCAATTATTTTTGACCCATTGATTGCAAAAGAAAAAATTGAAAACGATGAACTCGTTATATATGGCGATGCAGTGAATGAACCAATATTGGTAAAAGCCCATGTTGATGATGCTGAGGTTGTTGTTGTTTCGGTGGGGAGTTTGCTTCCTTCTATGGCTATTGTTGAAAAAGTCAGACATCTCAATAAAAAAGCATATATCATAGCAAGGGCAAAAGACATAGATAATGTAAAACAATTATATGAGCTTGGAGCTGACCAGGTATTACCCGAAAAACTTGAAATTGCAATAGATCTGTTCAACAGGGTTTTGGTTGAAAAACTATATCCGCAAAAAGAGATGAATCGCATATTAAATCATATCCGAACATTGAATTTAGGTGAATTCTCAGTAAAGGATACCATCAATCAGCCTACAATATTTGACGAGCTTCCAAACATGAATATAACAGCAGTTAAAGTTGACCCCGGTTCCCCGGCTGATGAACAATCAGTGTTTGATATACAGCTAAGGACAAAAACAGGAGTTACATTGCTGGCCATTAAAAGAGGAACGGAAATAATCGAACACCCAACACCAAATACCGTGTTTAAACCGCATGATACTGTCTATGTCCTGGGAAACCCGGAGCAAGTGAATTTGGCTTATGAAATTTTTAGCCGCGAGATATAATGTGTGTTTGTGCTTTGGTGATTGAGTGGAAAGGATTTATTTGTGATTTTTATAATTAACACGTGAACCTAAAGCAGAACAAAAAAGATGAATAAAGGAGTCATTGATCAATTGAAAGATTTGAAGCATAAAGGACAAAAAGAGTGGTTACAAATGCAACAGGAACGATGGAGTTGCACACATTGCGGACATCCCTTTAGTTGGTACGACAATACATGTGAAAACTGTAATGAAAAGGTAGACGGGCTTGAAAAATAAAGGCTGTATTCTAAATAAGGAATGATTTATAAAAAATTAACTTTTTTTTTAAAAAAAGGGATGAGAATAAAAATTTTATTCGTATAATTGCATTTTTAAATTGTTTCTTTTTGTTATGCATTGTTGAGTTATATTATGTAAAAAAAGGTAAATACAATGCATATAGGGTATGAGAAGGGATTTCATGGGAATAATTTAATAGGTATTTTAAAATGATAAAAAATTTTTGAAGGAAGTATAAATCATCAATATAATAACATTAATCAATCATTCCATGAAATCAAAAAATATTTGCTTAACAGTTGTACTTTTTTTTATTTACATAATGGCCGGTTTAAGCCAGCAAGAAATTGAAGCCGAAGATTTAAAAGTACACAAGAATTTTATTGACTCCCTTAATAATGCAATTCATATCAGTTTTTTAATTAATGACGCTTCTTTATCAGACAGCGTATTATTGATGTTTGGCACAGGCAAAGATCAAAGCGATTTATTCAGTGAATCATATACTTTTACCTGCCATGACGATGAATGCTATTTGAATGTGAACGGTCAGGAGCATCAAATTGTGCGGCATAAGGCTGCATTTGAATTGGAGTTATCAGATAGTGTTATGGATAATACTACATATGTCACATTATATATGTTTAATAACACCGGAGAAAAGGCAGTTACATTGTATGACAGATTAAAATAACCCTAAAAACTTTTCGCATCGTGAAATTAATGATATGCCATAAAAACACCGTCTTAGCTTTCGTTTTTATTATTTGTTTTTTTGTGTCCAATGGATATGGGCAATCTTATGTTGTTAATAATATTGACCTGTTAGAAGGTTTTACATTTGGAGAAGCAGCAAAAGAAATCGAAACAACCGGCTATAATATATGGACTGTAACAAATACAAATGACGGTGTTTTTCCTACCCCTGAAAATTCACTTAGGTGGGCAATTAAACAGGTAAACCAGCATCCAGGCGAAGATAACTACATTCATTTTGACATTCCTGGTTCCGGGCCCCATGTGATTTCACTCTATCAAGACCTTCCGCAAATAGAAGGCAAGGTAGTTATAGACGGTAATTTAATGGATGACAATACACCCCGGGTGATTCTTGATGGTGGAGGAACATGTGCCTATCCCTTGTTTGTGAGATTTTATGAAACAGATGAATATTTTCACCTGCAAAAAATGGCATTTGTGAATTTTCAAAATGAAATTTACATTGATGATATTCACAATATTAAATTGCTTTCCAATATGATGTACAATACCATTGCATTTGAATATAATAATCCGGTACGCCAGGATTTATTTCATATTCAGGAACCCCATGGTACCGTAGAAATCAAAGGAAATTTTTTAGGGACAGGGATTGATGATATAGGTGTTAGCCAGTTCAATAATCATTATAATGTGGGAATCCTATTTGATAACCATAACAACTATGGAGGAAGCGGAGACTATATTCTTACCATAGGAGGTGATGATATTAAAGACCGGAATATTATTACAGCTGGTAAAATGGGTATTTGGATGTATTATTCCGATGCTGCAAATTCAATCATTAACAATAATTTGATTTTTAATGATGAAGGACACGGGGGAATAAATATACAGAACAGTATAACCACCTTATCCCAAAATCTTTTTTATCAATGCAATGATGCCATTAATTTAAACCAATCAAATACAAATATACAAGCTCCAGCAATCACTTCAAATTATTTTTTAGGCAGCGAAATATATATTGAAGGCACAACATATAATAACCGGCAAGGCGAACTCATAGAAGTATTCTTATCTACATCAGGCAATCCGGAAGATGTTATTAAGTACCTTGGCAGTGTTATTTCTGATGATAATGGACGATGGATTTTATCGAGTATTTCTGTTGATTGGGACGATCCGTTGTTTGTTCCACAAGGAGGCGATGTATTATTGGCCACTTCTACCTTTTCAGGCGAGACCTCCGATTTTTCAGATACTGTTCATGTCACTTGCGAATCTGTAAACCTCTCTATTACAAATCCACCTGCTGCCTGCTATGTAGACCTTACTCATCCTTCTATTATAACCGGGAGCACAGGAGGCCAGGATGTGTTAATAAATCCGGATGGCCTGATAACAGAAGATCATACCAATAGCACTGACCATTTTACAGACATGAGTTGGTGGGGCGATCATGATCATCCACAATCCATCGTTGATGGAGATGAATCTACATATTTTAAGGCAAGGCCACGCAGCTTCAATGACAATTATGTGATTATTGACATGCAAAAACTACGTTATATAAGTAGAATGGAGATTTTCTCAGGCGAAAATGTATTTTCAGACGGAGTATGTGAAATATATATGGCTGACTGGGAAGGGAATCCGGGCACCTAGCGGATCACCGACTTAAGCTGGAGTAAAGTCAATGAATTCGGGCCTTTAACACCTCATACAAAAAAAAGATTGGAATTAGGCGGTGTCACAGGCAGATTCATTAAATTGCAATTAACAACCTCAACAGACAAAGACATATGGGACATAAAAGAAATACGATTGTACACCCCTTTGTTTTCTTATTATGAAGATGAAGGCGCTGCCATTCCACTTGTTAACCCGGGGCGTATTAAATCATCTGGCACGTATTATATAAAAATGGGTAATGAGATTTGTTTTGATATAAAACCAGTACAAGTGAATATTAATCCACTATTATGCCCCGGTTGTCCTACAGATATCAATATCACCGACCCTGATCCTGCATGTACAGTAAATCTTACTGATCCATTCATCACAGCAGGAAGTAAAGGCGGAACAGAGGCATTAATTGACAAAGCCGGCTTTATCACAGAAGACCCTACAAATTCAGGGGAAACCTATACAGATATTGGATGGTGGGCAGATGAAGGTGGTCCGCAAGCAGTTGTAGATACAATCAGTACGACCTACTTCCATGCACAGCCACGGTCATTCAAAACAAACTACCTTATTATCAATATGCAAAAAATATATGAACTAAGCAGGGTTGAGATCGAATCAGGAAATCATGTATTCAATGAAGGTGTTTGTGAAGTTTATGTAGCTGATTGGGAAGATCATACCGGGCCTAATAAAATTGACAGTCTTAATTGGGAATATGTTGGTGAATTCGGGCCACCATCATTAAACTCAATAAAAACATTCCATATGAACAGCGATTCTGCACAATTCATAAAAATTCAATTAACAACAGGAATTGACAAAGATTATTGGGATATACGTTCGGTTCGTGCTTTTAAATATACTTATACCTATTGGCAAGATGATGAGGGCAGCATTTCACTTACATATCCCGAAAACATAACCACTTCCGGAACATATTACATTAAAACAGGTGAAGGAATCTGTTCTGCAATAGAACCTGTACATGTAACCATTGATCCTTCAGATTGCTCCCCGTATTGCAATATGGTGATTCATGATCCTCCACCTGGATGCAGTGTTGACCTTACCGACCCTTCAATCATAGCAGAAAGCAATGCAGGTGAACACGGGCTTATTGATAAAAGCGGATTTGTGACAAATAACGACTTCTCAAATATGACATGGTGGAATGATGCCGATGGCCCGGAAGGATGCATTGACCAAAACCCTAACACATATTTTCATGCCCAGGCTCGTACCTTCAATGATATAAATTACATGATCATTGACATGCAATCTGAATATTCGCTTGGAAAAATGAAGATCAACTCAGGATATCATGTGTTTGATGAAGGCACATGCAAAGTATATCTTTCTGATGATAATACCAATTGGGAAAAAGTTGCTGAATTTGAACCCATTTTTTACAATTCAACCAAAGCAGTTTATTTATATGGGAAAAAGGGACGATATGTAAAACTTCAGCTTGATACAAGGGTAGACAAGGATTATTGGGATATTCATGAAATAGATTTTTATTCAGGTGATTATACCTATTGGGAAGATGCTGATGCCACAATTCCTCTTGATGATCCTGAAAATATTAGAGAATCAGGAACATACTATATTAAAATGCAAGCCGGTACATGTACAAACATAAAGCCTGTTTATGTTAACATTGACTATTCACTATGCCCTGATCCTGGCACCTACACCATCATTTATGATTCTGTGATTACTCAGGGTGCATCATCAAATATATGTGTAGTGGGAGATTTTGAAAGCGTTTCATGGGATCCTCATGAAGATATCTCATGCAGTGCTTGCGAATGTATTTCCGTAAGTCCAGAAAACACTACAACATACGGATTATATATTTCCACAAACGGACACATTATCTATCGCAATGTTACCATTAACGTTATCCCCCTTCCTCAAATCACCTTTGCAACAGGGCATTATGATTTATGTAAAGGAGAGGATGTACAGCTTACACCGGATATCAGTGGCACTTATGACTCTGTAAAATGGTTTCCTTCGCAAGGCCTTTCAGACCCCAAAATTATTAACCCGTTAGCATCGCCGTCCGTATCCACAACCTATACAGTACATATATATATAAACGATGCAGTTGTCAGTGGTGATATATTAGTAAATGTTATGCAGCCTCCTGTACTTGTCACTGATAAAAACCTACAGATTTGTAGTGGCGAAGAAGTAAACCTGCAATTGTCGGGTACAATAGACTATGTTGATTGGGTCGCTGAACCAAAACAACATGTTACCAGGTATGGCCATAATGCAACCTACCGGCCACAGGAAACATCAATATACTATGTAACTGCAACCAACGGGCCATGCAGTTTGAAGGAAATTATCAATGTAACAGTATATCCTGCTCCCAGCGCTTTGTTTTGGATTGAACAGGATGGAAATACCATCACGGCGCATCAAACCGGCCCAGACAACCATGCATATTCATGGGACTTTGGAGACGGAAGCACCACTACAGGTAGAGACCCGTCACATACCTACACACCGGGCACTTATACCATATGTTTAACACAAACAGGGGACTGCGGGGAACAAACACAAACCCAAACCCGGTGCAAAGAAATAGAAATATCATCAACATCATACTTTAATTGTTGTGATTGATTAATATTAACTAAAACCCTGTCAGGGTTGAAAAAATTTTTAGAGAATGAAAAATGAAATAACGACAAAAACAGTACAAAAGCCAGTAAAAGACTCGAACCCTGAAAGGGTTGGGGCACATGGGTAAGGCTTTCAAATATTTATAAATAAATAATAAACATACTAATGAAACGGATCCTTTTAATAGTAGTCATTTCCATCATTGCAGCAGCAGCCTGCATCTCTGTATATCATTTTGCATTTACATCCAAACTGGGATTTATCCAAACCGGCATTGTCCTCCAGGAATACAAAGGCATGAAGGATGTAGAAAATCAATACACCAGCGAGCTAAGTACCGTACAATCCAATGTAGACACATTAAGAAGCAGGTATGAACAGATGCTGCGAAACATTGAAGGAGAAAACCCCGATGAACAGGAGAAAAGAGCCATTCAGCAAGCACATAGTGAATGGCAGAGATACAGCGAAAAAGCATCAAAGCAAATGGAACAACGAAGGCTGGAGATGAATAAAGAAGTATTTGAGGACCTTAACAGGATCACCCAGTCATACGGCGAAAAACACGGGTATGACATCATTTTTGGGTCAACCTCTTCCGGCAGCATCATGTATGGCAAAGAGGCAATAGACCTGACAGAAGAAATCATCCGAATAATGAATGAACAGTATCAACAAAATGATGAATGAAAAATCTTTTTTAAAATCCTGTAATGGTTGAAATAATTTAAAAGAAATGAAGATAAAAAAAACGATCATAAAAGAACATACACCGGAACAAAATCAAAACCCTGACTGGGTTGGAGCTACAGGAAGGCCATCTTATGTTCAATATCAGGTGCTATTAAGCAAAGTAGGTTCTTTAAAAAGATTGCTTCATTTTATCTCATGCTTTGAACGTGGAAAAATCCCCAACGTCGTTTTTTGTGGTTTTGTATCTTGGTTGTTTCAGGCAAAAGAAGGAATGTTCTCAAAATGGCCCGGGGCCTCTTTGAGTGCCGCCATAAAAGGTGTATTAATGCCATTTGTATTGGTTTCAATGCTTTCCGGATGCACCAACTACACCCCTGAAGAATACATGAAAGAAATTGAAACCAATGATGAATATGTATTTCACGATACAGCGGGCAGTGAATACATGCATGTGTATTACCGTCCGGCCGAATATCTGGCATTACGGGAATTGCTGAAGTCAGGCCGGGGTTTTGAAACCATTACTCAAAAGGCATTTTCCCATCAGCTTAAAGATTTTTCAAATGGACATTACTTTAACATTAAAATCGGCAATATGGGGGCTGAAAAAAACATTGTGATTGATGGCGTGCAATCCAGGGAAGCATACAACAGGCGGATACATGCATTGTCCGGTGGACTTAACAGGAGCTTTTACATGCAAACAGATGACGGCGGGGTGGTGTATCCATTGCATTACAACTTTTATAATACTTATGGCATGGGCAAAACCGCTAATTTTACCGTGGTATTCCCGGTCAACGAACTTCAGGATGTTTCTTGTACCGTGTTGATTTATGAAGACAAAATATTTGGTATCAGCAGGAAATTACGTGTAAATGTGCCTTTACAAGAAATATCATCAACACCGGAGATATCTTTTAAGCAGAAGAAAACAACCGCAGAGAACACAGAGAGAACAGAGAGAAAAACCTCTGCAACTTCTCAACGACTTCTGCGGTAAAAATAAAATATAAAAAACAAAAAAAATGAAAAACAGTAGAGTCCACAGAACAAGCACCTATATCTCAGCGAGAAACTCTGCGTCCTCTGCGGTAAAAAAACTATGACTACAATTAAACACAACCGCCGAGAACACAGAGAACACAGAGTGAAAAACCTCTGCACACTTCTCAACGACTTCTGCGGTAAAAACAATATATAAACAACGAATAATGAAAAAAGTAGAGTCCACAGATCAAGCAACACTATCTCAGCGAAAGACTCAGCGTCCTCTGCGGTTAAAAAAAACTATGAATAGAATTAATCATAACCGCAGAGAACACAGAGAGAAAAACCTCTGCACACTTCTCAACGTCTTCTGCGGTAAAAATAAAAAAAATATAAACAACGAATAATGAAAAACAGTAGAGGCCAGAGAACAAGCACCTATATCTCAGCGAGAAACTCTGCGTCCTCTGCGGTTAATAAAAAAACTATGAAAAAAATGAAACGAACATTTTTGCTAAAGGCAATCAGCATCACGCTTATCTTAACGTTGGTTTATAACACCGTTTTTCCGACTGTTGCCTGGGCTGTCACCTCAGGCAATAACCAGCCTGAATATTATGGGTATCAACCGGTGAATGCCACCGACAATGTGAGTTTAACTACCGGAGCCTTCAGTTATTCCATTCCCGTAACCTCTGTTCCTGAATACCCCATGGCCATTGGCTACAATTCCAATGTCAAACCTGGCCAGGAAGCTTCTACTTTTGGATATGGGTTTAATGGATTTTCCGGGGCCATCAACCGGAATAAAATGGGATTGCCGGATGACCTGAACGGAGGTAAGCGAAAATACCGGTACGAAAATGAAGTACATTGGTATGCCGGCGGTGGTGCAACTGTGAATCTTGTGTTGCCTTATGATATAGGAGGACATCCCACCATGAATTTTGGATATGATAATTATAAAGGTATGTATGGTGACATTGGAGCTGGATTATCTGTAGGAGTAGGCAATATTGGGGTAGGGTTTTCATCGTCTTCAAGGCTAGACGGATTAGCAGGCTATGCATGGGCTTCGTCTACAGGATTTAACATAAGTAATTCATATATTTTAAATGCCATTTCCCATTTTAATGTAGGTATTTATGGAGTGGCTGATGATGGGTCTAAACCGATAAGTGATGCTTCATTTATTTCATCAGCAGGGATCAAAGATTTTAGTATGATCCCTCCACCCAGGTCAACCAACGATTTGCCTGATCTGCCGAGTGTGTCTCCTGTGAGCAAAGGATATGGCGTTTCATTATCTGTTCCTATCCCCGGTGGGCCACTTACTATTAACGGTGAATATGGCAAATTTTGGAAGGAAGAGAATGCTGATAAAGAAGGATATGGTTTTATGTACCTTAAAAACTATAACAGGAAGGATTTTAATGAGGACCTGGCTGACATGGCCATTGAGGGTGAATATGCTTTCCCGAATAACAGGAGCAATTCCAGCGCCGATCCGCGGTTAAACCCTGTTTATCTTCAACGCGATTATTTCAGTGTGAATGCCATGGGGTTCCGTGGTAATATGCAGCTCTACCAGGAAGAATATGGCGTGGTGTCCCGGAATTATTTCAGAACACAATACAGGGATGTTGGGCTTACAGGTATTAAAACCGAACGAAGGGAAACATACCCTTGGTCAAATGTTGTGCAGGCACGTCAGAATAAAGCTGTGGACATACTTAAAGTGTTGAAAAGCGATGAACCCAATGCCAGGGATTTTGATCAGACCTTTTTTATTGAGAAAGAGCGGGCTGATCTCACAACCGGAAAATATTCATTCGGGAATACACAATTTAAGATGCGGGGTGACATGGCAGGTGAGTACAATCTTGGGTCTGCAGACTATAATGACAGAGAACCTAACGACTTTCATTACACGCATATCCAGGGATCCGGAGGTGGAGGAGCAGGATTTTTGTATATCGAACGCGAAACGCCCTTATATAAACCCGAATTATCAACCTCATTTTCAAATAAGCTTTCGGGCCGGACTATTGAACAAAGCACACATATTGAATACTCAACAATAGATCAATTATGTACCATGTATAGTGATCTGGCATCAAAAACACCTTTTGAAGACAAAAACCTGGAAAACAGCTTTTATACACATCATGAACTCATCGGGACACCAGACCATTTTGCAGGTTATACCTATAAATTTAACATTTTAAAGCATCTCAACAGTATTAAAGAAAATGAAGGCAACTATGCCGGAGATATCATAGGACGCATTGAAACAAAAAATGCTTCGGGTGTTCGTTATGTGTTTGGATTGCCTGTATTTACAAAAAACAATAAAACCCTTCAACTAAGTGGTAAAGGCCAGTCACCGCCGGTTAAAAAAGGCAATAACGACTACCAGTCATATAACGGGAAAAACCGGAACAAAGCAACCATAGAAGACGATTATCAATATCCTTATGCATGGCTTTTAACCGCTATTGTGGGAGCCGATTATGTTGATTTTGACGATATCCCGGGGCCGAGTGATGGTGACCTTGGGTATTGGGTGAAATTTAAATATACACGGATAGCAGACCAATACAGGTGGCGGTTTCCATATGCAGGCTTGGCTCATTCACCAGGCGCAATTTATAAAAGTGATGACGATGGGTATGGAATGCAAACCGGCGAGAAAGAGATATATGTCCTCGCCGAAATTGAATCTTCAGATTATGTATGTGTATATGATTACGAAAAAAGATATGACGGGATAGACGCCGCCGGGTATTGGAACGGTGATGCTGTGAATATGTTGGTAGACAACTATGATATAATTAAAAATAATCCCGACCCCACCGGCTCGCATTTCCAATATACAGTCACCCAAATTGACCTGTATAAAAAACATTTCACAGGCGAACACAACCAGCCGTACTCCGGCAGTTACGGAAAAAGGATCAAATCCACCATATTTAAATATGATTACACATTATGCCCTGATGTGGAAAATAATGTTTCAATCTATAGCAATAGCAAATCCCCTGTGGATATTCAATACCTCACAAGTGCAAGTGCTCCCAAAAGCGGAAAAATAACCCTGCGCAAAGTGCAGAATATCTCTTATGATGAAGATGGTAACCCGGTGAAAATGCCGGCATACGGTTTTTCATATTATGCAGATGATGATCCAAAATACAACCCTCCTTATGACAGGAAACAAGTAGACCGTTGGGGCAATTATGCTGTGAATACAAAAATTCAAAAAAGCACACAATCAAATTTATATCATAGTTATTGTGAGTATAATCCGGAGATTGCCGATGAAAACGCAAATGCATACAGGTTAAAAACAATTCACCTTCCGAGCGCCGGCACTATGGAAGTTTCTTACAAAGCCAATGCCTATGCTTATGTACAGGATAAAAAAGCTTATGTAATGCGCCGGATAAAACAAGAAAATACGTTCAATGAAAATGGAAATAAAACAACCATTAAGGTAGATGTTACCGATATTTGCAGGGAAGAAATAAGATTAGGGGCATCTGTTCCCCAGGGATTTAACAGAGAGCGAAGTTTCTTTTTTCCCGAAGAATCTAACAAACCATTGCTTGAAACAGGCGGAGACAATACATTATATGGTGAGGTTGCTTTTTACCGTACCAACCTCAATACATCAAACAATAACCTGTATATTGCATCTGCCGACAATGCAGTTATATATAATATAGAAGCACCTGTGCAAGACATTGGGAACACATGGTATCAGCCAATAACTTTATCATATCCGGATAAAAACGATCCACCCTTTATATATGAATGCAAAAAGTATATGTATAACGAATCGGAAGAAATGATGGCATTGAAAAAATGCATGGGCGGTTGTGGATGTTCAGAAGGAAAGATTGGCAACCTTAAGTTTTCCGATACAGATGATGGCATTGATGTCTTAAGAGACGTGTTGAGCAATTTTGTAAACTTCCTTACATCCGATGCCATTGATCAAGATAAATTTGATCGTTGTTTTGAATCCCCTGGTACTTATTATCATGCAGGCCTTTCATTCATCAGGACCCCCGTGTTTAAGGCCAAGTATACAGGCTCGCGAGTGGATAAAATTGTGTTTAATGATAACTTTAATTATGCAACAAACCCTAATGACCCGGCAAATACAAAAATGCATGAAAACCAATATGGAACCCAATATTATTTTGACCTGCATCATGATGGGACTGGCATGTCATCTGGTGTGGCCACCATCGAACCCATGGGAGGTAAAGCAGCTGCCATTGATATCCGCAATTTAACAGGGGCAGGATATCATCCTTCGCCTTCTATTATCTCTTCTCAAACAACACTAGAAGGGCTTTATACAGACCATAATACAACTGATGATATATACCCGCGCAAAAAAGGAAAAACCATTTATGGGTTTCATACCCCCAAAGAAGAAAGCTTGAAACCCATGAAAACATTTAAGCAAAAACTGCATAAAAATCCACCTGGTAATGCAAAGGGCAGGTTTTATATGTATGGAATTTTGACATATTTAAAAATTAAATTCAAGTTTTTAGGAAAGAAAATTACCATCAAGATTCCTTATATTATGCCATTATTCCTTAATTGGCAACGTAATGCCAAATACCAGATGAAATCGTATGCCTATACCGACCTTTCGGATATGTATGGCAAGCCTTCATTTATCAAACAAGTGAATGCAGCAGGACAGCAAAAAGCCATGAAAGAATACATCTATTATGCCGATGACGAGGGCATACCCATGTATAAGGAAGGGTTTAACGCATCAGACAAACATATGATACGGCCAGGGAAGATGGATCAGGTATGGTCTGAAGCCTATTATACCAAAAAAACAAAACTATACTATTTATTGCTATACCTCTCTGCCGAAACAAAGCGGCATTATAATTATATTAACATGAAGCACACATACATCCCGCCTGTGGTCAAAGAGATCAGGACATCGGTAGACGGCCAGCAGGTTACCGACCGCCATACCGGGTTCGATTATTACACCGGCACCCCCATACAGCTCGAAAGCGAAGACTCATACTACAATACCAAGATAAAACGTATTATTCCTGCCTATTGGAAATACGGACAACTGGGCCCCGGCAGGATCAACAACCTCACGGCCAAAACAGGCGAATACCTTTACCTGAACCAAATTGTGAATGACAGCCTCATCAGGGCACGGATTACCGAATGGGGTGTGCCGCTGAAAGATTATGATTTCATATCATACCTTCAACCGGAAAAAATAACAAGCGGCAATGGCACCCATTATTTATATCAAAAAAAGAATGCAGATGCTATCAGTAATGCTTATTTAAACGGCACAGGTGTTAATGATGAGCATATTAAACATCACAATTCTTTATACAAGCCCGTGGCCTCGCATGTATATGAAACGGACCTGAATAAAAACGGCACCTATGCTTCTTTTATTCCGTATGACTACAATGCTGCAGTGCAGGGAGAAGGTTGGAAACAGATCATCAAAAAACAACTGTATGATGCAAAAGGCAATGTAATACAAACCGAAGATGTGCTGGGCAAAAATGCCTCACGGTCTATTGGCTATAACACCACCAACGTCACAGCCAGTGTGAGCAATGCACGGTGGGGCGAATGGGCTTATAGCGGGGCAGAAAATGTTTATACGGCAGGTGTGGTGAGCCTGCTTGATAATAATGCATACCTGGGCTATGCAGAAATATATAATGCAGCCGGCTGCTACCCGTCCTATTCATCCTATACAATGGACTTGTATGATTATGACGGCAGTGATGCATATATCTATGAGATTACGCCCCCTGAACCCCCGGTATATAACACCCCGTTTGCAAGGCTTGATGTAACTTTTGACAATGATGTTGACCGCCAATTGTACATCAGCATGAAAGAAAACGGCAAATACCAGGTAGTGTCCGCCATGGGCGAAGACTTTAAAGGATACATGATACTGCCTCCTGAACAGGAAAACACAACACGTATGTTGTTTGATTATCATAAATTTAATAACATAACTGTGGATGCAGGTTATCCTTTAAATGGTTTTACATTCACTTCTGTGTATGAGGCCTTAAACTATAATTGCGATGATCAGCAGATTGAGTATTTTGTCCCGGACAACACATGCCCCGGAGAAGCACATACAGGCAAATATGCTTTTATGCTTGAACCAGGCAAGACAGGGACCAGTGCTTCCATTCCGCTCAATAATAACACACCAAAAAAATTTAAGGCCATGGTTTGGGTACATAACAGTAGTCCACAGGCAACAGGGATGGTTTTAAATGTCTTTGACGCTAATGTAGGATATGTGAGAGAAAAAACAGTATCATTAGCCGATGCTTATGTAGAAGCAGGCAACTGGAAATTACTCAGGATGAACATATCACTATCCGGAGATCAGGTAGACGATGGTTACTTTAATATAGCTGTCACAAACAATGCAGACGACGGCATTATGGTATATGATGATTTCAGAGTATTGCCCTACCACGCTCAAATGAAAAATTATGTGTACGACCATGCATTCAACAGAGTCACTTCTACCCTTGATGCCAACAACTTTGCCACATGGTATGAATATGATGCACGTGGCAGGCTCGTGAAACAAGCGGTTGAAATTGAAAACATCGGCAAAAAAATAATACAAAAAAAATTATACAATGACCAAAAACCAGTGGATTAAACAAAACCCTGTCAGGGTTGAAACTTAAACAAAAGAATAAAAAAAGTATGAATTGCAACAACCAAACAACAAGCCAAATAATTGTCATAACCCTGACAGGGTTGGGGAGCCGCTCTCATTCACAAAAACCCTGTCAGGGTTAAAAATATATTGAACGAATGAAAAATAAAATAACGACCAAACCAGCACAAAAGCCGGGAAAAAAATCGAACCCTGACAGGGTTGGAACGGCAGCAGCCATGCTGTTCACCTGTTTCACCCTTCAGGGCCGGGGCAAAAAAACAGGAGAACAGCACAACCTCGTATTAAAAAACATAACCCTGACAGGGTTGGGGAGCCGCTCTCATTTACAAAAACCCTGTCAGGGTTAAAAATATATTGAACGAATGAAAAATAAAATAACGACAAAACCAGCACAAAAGCCGGGAAAAAAATCGAACCCTGACAGGGTTGGGGTAGCCAAAAAAATTAACAATTAACAATTAATAATTAAAATGAAAAACATACATAACATCATAACACTTCTCTTACTCCTCATTCCTCTCCATGCCTCTCCGCAACAAGACAAGGCACTTGGCATGCTCGACGGAGCACTCGGGTTTCTTCTGGAGCAGGACAATGGCGCCATTTATTTCCGTTCCATAGCATATGGACTGGACAACCCGGCAGAAGTCTTTTCCCTGCCTGCATACAAAGAAAAGATGGGTGGCTACTGGATATTTGACGGCGACAAATTTGAACTTAGCATTGGCGACACCAAAGGCCTTTGCAATGGCTCTATCTTTACCATTATCAATGAAGCCGAAGGATTGATGTACATTGACTCCGTCCGTCCTGAGAATCCGGGTGATACAGCAGCGGGCATGCCTGCACTCATGCAGCACCTAAACGATGAATTTGGCGAACATGCCCTGAAATATGCCGGCGAAGAAACTATGAACGGGGTGTTGTGCCACAAAGTAAAAGTAACATATAAAGAATCGGACACACATGTATTGTACTGGATCAACAAAGCCACCGGCAAACTCTACCTCATGGCTGAATTTCAGCAGGGGGCATACACCGTGTACGTGGTGCGCAAGACAGGCAATGCGCCTGCAAACCACGATTACACCATCAACATCCCGGACAGGGAACTGCATGAATATCTCGGGTACACCGTCATGGACATGCGGTTTTATAAATTTGATTAACCAAAAAACCCTGTCAGGGTTGAAACTTAAACAAAAGAATAAAAAAAGTATGAATTGCAACAACCAAACAACAAGCCAAATAAAAGTCATAACCCTGACAGGGTTGGGAATCTAAAAATATATTGAACGAATGAAAAATAAAACAACGACAAAACCAGCACAAAAGCCGGGAAATGAATCAAACCCTGACAGGGTTGGGTCGTGCAAATAATTAACAATTAACAATTTATAATTAACAATTAAATAAAAAAGCCATGAAAAAATTTATTTTACTTCTCGCGTTTACCAGCATGATTGCAAACATCAAAGCTGAAGATACATCTCCACATCTCGATAGCCTGACTATTTTTGATTGGAAAGAGGGCTATGATCCACAGAGGGTTATAATTGATTTTGATTTTTATGCCTATGATTTATCTGAGGATGATTCTTTAACCTGTCTAATGATAAATATAGAAAAAGATTCCATATATTATAATGGAACAGTATTTGAAGATCTTACTCCATATGCAGTTTATAGAATTGATTCAATTACTGAAAATAAAGATAAAATATTATTTGAATATCGTTCAATGGATACAGCCTTTACTTTAGAGAATTTTTATATTAAATTTATGTATAAAGATAGTTTAGGGAATGTATACGATAGTTTAGTATACGATAATAATTATTCAATGCTGAATCCTATTCATAAAAAGAATATCGATTTAATGTTATACCCTAATCCTTTTAATAAAAGGCTTTGTATTAAGTATGGCTTTTCGAATATTGAGAATGTCTCCATCTGCAATTTACATGGTGACTCGTTAATCCGTGAAAAAAATATTAACAAACAAATTGCTTACATTAATACTACCGCTCTTTTACCCGGAATATATATATGCAGTATTGAAACCGAGAATGGGAGAGAATCAAGAAGAATCATTAAACAATAACAAGGTAAAGTATTTTTGATGATTTCAAATTTTCTTTTAAAAACATAAAATTATAATGCAATGTTAAGCATCTTCAAATCTTTGGGAATTAAATATATCTTAGTTCTAATATTACTTGTTTTTGAAACAGGTATTCCTTTTAAAATGTGTATTGGACAGCCACCCAATCAGAGTAATTGTGAACCTGAATCTCCTAATTTAATTCCAAATCCAGGGTTTGAAATTGAAATTGAAACTTGGAATTCTTATAATATTGAAGAAGCTTTATGTGGTTGGAATCCGGCAAGTGGGGATGCCAGTCCTGTAACAAATGGATTTCAAGGAACCCAAAGTATTATTCTTTGGCATGCAGCTATTCATTCAAAAACTAATGATTACGCTGGTGAGGCTATATATTGTTTGGTGAATGCCAAACCCGGAAGATATAAATTGAGTTTTAATTATTTGGTTTTTGATAAAAATAATAGTGGACAATCAAATTGTAAAATACATGCTTTATTGACTAATCATGAAATAAAGGCAATCACAAGTTGGTTTAGCTTAAATAATTCATTTAATCTTATCGGAGATGTTAATACAAATGAAATATATACTTCACAAGAACTTCTCCCTGACAATTTATGGCATTCACATACTGTTGAATTTTCAATTACCGAAGAATATGAGTATTTTGTTATTTTTCCGGAGGAAATATCTGGAGGAATAGGAACACAAATTAATCTTAAGTTAGATAATATTGAAATTATTCCCGATCTCTGCACTCCCCTCCAAACCCTCAACACCCCCCTCATCACCCTCCTTTCACCCTCGCCTAATGAAACCGATCCTTCCGAAGTTTCGTGGGAATTTGGGAAAGAACCGCCGCCATTAGACGGCGGCTTGTCAGCATACGATATACCCATTGAGATAGCTCCTGAAAAATCGTACAATGGCGTGTTAGGCCCCAATTGGAGTGCTTCCGTGTCATACTACACATCACACACTACCATTGGCCCGGGTACCACCGGTAATTTTTCACTCACTGGCCTTGACCTTCCGGAAAGCGCCACCGGCGCGTATTACGTGCGCACAGGCCTTGTCTATTCCTCCGGACAAGCCACCATCTGGACCGACCCCCGCAAATTCACCGTATCCCCTGATGAACCTGCCATCCCTTTTAATCCTTCGGGCCATACCAATGATATTAACTGGACGTATGCCGTGCAATACCTCGATGATGGCAAGACTTCCGAACTCATGGCCTATCGCGATGGCCTGGGCAAGGTACGCCAGGTACAACGCCGTAACAACACCGAAGACGTCATCCTCACGGCCGAGACCGCCTACAGCGAAGAAGAGGGTGGCCGTGTGCAAACACTGCCTGCTCCTAAAGAAGGCAACCAATTTGGGTATGCCCACCGCTTTTTTGATGTAGAAAGCGGCGGCAGCCTCCACGACTTCTCTACCGAACACTTTGACCGCGAGACACGCGCTGCTGCCAGTGGCGTTCCCGAACCCTATACGCCCGATCCTGTCTCCACCACAACAGGCAGTGTGGGTAGGTATTACAGCGATCTAAACACTGCCGAACCGTATGTAGACGATGCACAAGGCTACCCCTATGTGTATAACCTCAATTACAAAGACCCGCTCAAACGCACCCAACTGTCGTCCAATGGCTTTGGTGAAACGTTTAAGATGACCGGCGGCAAAGAAAACAGCTTTCAATATGGCAAAGCCTCCAAAAAAGAACTCTACCGCGTGTTTGGCAAAGATTATGTAGACAATAATATAGATGTCAACAGCATCAGCACCACCACCGTGTATGATGCCGACGGCGTGGGCCACATCACTTACAAAGACAATGAAGGCAAGGTGATTGCCACGGCCATGAGCGCCTGCTCGCCGGAATCTCTCGTTATGCTCGATGAGCTGGGTAATGACATTCCCATGATCACGCGCGACGTAGATGTGATTGCCACAGACCGGCTCAATAACGATGAGTTGAAAAAATTTGCCTCATCAACCTTCAGTTTGCCCTGTGGTACAGGCACCATCCCGGTCACCCTCGACTATGTCCTTGATATGACATCATTCAGTATCCACGGATATGAGTGCGAATCGTGCAAATATCATGTATCAGTCTCTATCACTGATGAAACACGGGGCACTGAAGTGTTCAATCATGAAGAAGACCTGGTGCCTTTACAGAATATTTGCCAGGGCAATCCACAGCGGGTAGACATTTTTGATACTATTCTCAACCTGCCTTCCAATACCACTTATCAGGTTACCCGTTCTATCACCCCCTTGTTCAACAAAGAAACAGGGGTTAACATTGTAGAGCAGGCATACTTCGACTACCTTAATCATATAAACACGCATACCGATTCATTAAAAGTGGCGTTTGGTGCAGATTTCAACACATACGAAACCTTTTTCCTTGTTCGTAAAGCCTTCACTAACAGAGGAATGCAATCACACGCCACGCGCATCCGGTGTTATGATACCTGGACGATGGCCGGGACAGGCGAAAATTGTTATCGTGGCGGCGCTATAGACAGTGTGGCCATTGCATCGCCCAGGGGCATTACCATGGATGACAGGGGCGGAGTATATGTGGTGTCGGAAACCAATCCTGCTGTCATTGCCATGAAAGATATCACAAAAGCCAAAGTATTGGCAGGAAGCCCATGTATGGATGCAGGATTTGCTGACGGCACCGGCCCGGCAGCCCGGTTTGATGCGCCACATGACATTGTATTCTCCCAACCGGCACCCTTTAATAGATTCTTATATGTAGCAGACAAAAACAACCATGCAGTGCGCAAAGTTACAATGAGCGGCGATGTCACCACTTTTCTACAGGCGGCACAGGGCCTCTCTCTTCCCGAAGGCTTAGGACTGGACAATGACAATAACCTGTATGTAGCTTCTACAGGCAATGGAAAGGTGTTAAAATACAATGCAGCGGGTAATCTTATAGAAGAGATAGCTCACGGACGGTTCACTTCGCCTACAGACGTGGCAATTGACAGAGGCGGGATAGTATATGTAACAGATAGGGCGGAGAATGAAGTGATCAGGGTACTTCCAGACAATACCACAGAGGTTATCCTTAATGCTTCCGATGGGATCAACAATCCCTCGTCCATCGGAATTGATAATTTCGGATACGTTTATGTTACGAACACCGATGAGCATCAGCTCCTGAAATATTCCATTGCCAACAGCACTATTAAGCGCATAGCCGGTGCAGATGACGGTTCAAACGGATATGCAGATGGCAGTATTAACACCTCTCTACTTAACAATCCACGGGGTGTGCATGTATTGAAAGGTGGTGATGTGTTGTTTGCCGATGAAGGAAACCACCGCATCCGAAGGGCTGTACGTGAAGTATGCCCTGGAGATGTGATGCCTATGAATGCACAAAAAGACTATGAAGATTACATTGACGAAGTCACCATCATGCCTCAGGGCGATAAGCTCGAAATTGCAGATGGTGACGGATATGTTAACAAACCCTATGAAATAAAAGAATCGTACATCATTGACGACACATCATGCATCGGCACCATCACCGACCCTGTGATACTGGAACAATTCCGGAATACTTACAATGAGATGAATTGGGTGGAATTTGACAATGATGACATTGTTCTGGAAGAATATGATGTCATATCGTTACAGTGGGGTAGTCAACTTCCTGTCATAGCAGATGACAAGACCCTGTTGGGCGAAAAAAGGCCTTATACATTGGTGCGCGCCAGGCTTAATAATGACTGCGACCTCAATTGCCAGTGGAGAGATAACATGTTCAACTGCAACAGTATGTGCAATGAACAGAAACAGGCACATAAGATGGAGATGCTGGAAGTGATGGATTCCATCATAGAATATGGTGATAATTATATATTTTTTAAGGCTGTATGGCTTGGATTCGTCAAGGTGCCTTTGCACAGACTGATTAAACTCCGGTATCCATTGTCGGATGAGTTTGTTGCCAATAACCTGACAGACAGAGATGCTGATATGTATGATAAATATTCCAGGTACAGGTATTTATATGAAAATTTTAGGCATGAAAGATGCACTATGGTTTGCGAGGGCGAAAATGTGCCGCCGTGTGATATATGCCAGGGCGACTATTACGGGTGTGTGTTTGACAATGCAGAAGATTTGTTAAACGGATATCAGTATTTTATGGATAATTGGGACAAAGGATCGCCATTGCCATATGGTCCTGATGACCTGGTGAACAGCAATGGAGAAGAAAATACTGAAGAAAAAGATGCATTAAGCCCCCGGCTCTTCTATTTTATTGACCGTATAGTAGATGAGAACCGGTTGGTCCTGAAAAAACGTGCTGCATGGGAACAACAGGGAGGTTCTTGCCCGCTGTGTGCACCGCCCGACACACTGCCCGGAATATGCGGGCCGCGTAAAAGCTATAACACGGATAAAATGCCAACGCTTATCATTACACTGCTTAATGATGCCAATGAACAATGTGTGAAAGCATTTCATGAATGTTTTATCAACAACAGCCCGGCCGGACAACAAGAACTCTTGTGCGAAAAAAACATTGAAAACTGTATAAATGGGCTGGGAAACAAAAATTCAGGACGATATGCCGGAAATCCAGACGTATATGAACAGGACAGCATTGAATGTACTCAATATTGTAATTCGGCTTTGTCGCCCGACTATGCTCAACGGTTTACTATGGTAGAAGAATCGGTGTATAATGTATATCATGACCCTGAAGATGCAGGCACTGCAACACGGGTCACAGACAGCCTCGTAGTACTGTCGGTCAATGAAAACATGACAATGGCTGAGCTGGCAAAATTCCTGTTAAAATGGGAATCTGTGACAGCATGTAAACACAATTGCGAGAGTGATATCAACTGGGCATTTGAACAATATATGAATGATATCAGACTCAACGCACATGACGAAGTAAGGGAGCAATTCATCAACAACTGCTACGGCAATATGAACGAGGTATTCGATGTAAGCTATCAACAGGCCCTGTTCCACTACACCCTGTATTATTACGACGATGCAGGCAATTTGAAGGCCGTAACACCGGCCGAAGGTGTGGATATCATAGACATTGAAAACGAAGACCCGGCTTTGGCAAACCGCGAACCCAATCACCGGCTGCAAACAAAATACCAACACAACAGCCTGTATACCACCTCGTATCAAAGCCCCGACGAAGGCAAAACAAGGTATTTGTATGACAAAGCCGGACGCGTGCGCTTCTCACAAGATACAATACAACGCCAGGGCTATGCCGACAGCCTCATCCGTTTTTCATATACCAAATACGACCAACATAACCGCATTACCGAAGTGGGCGACTATGAGCAAAAACTGGATTACTATGGGATTAGCGGATTCAATGAAGAACAGACAGATTATCTGGTAGATTATGAGCGCTTGGACTTTGAAACAATATGCGGGACAGAACCTTCCTTAGGTTGTATCTTTTATGTTATTCACTGGAATAGCGTATATGCCCGGCAGGCTGTAGAAAACAGATTCCTTGTACAAGACAGGGTGAATGCAATGGACTGGCCCGCCATTAATGTTCATACACATGACCAAACGTATTATGATTATGACAGCGGGTACCTCGACATGACAGGCTATGAACAACACTACAATCACAACCGCCTGACCCGTATGCATAACCAATACGGGGAAACCCACTTTGGGTATGATGCACACGGCAGAGTCAAATTTGTGGTGCAGTATATCGAGTCGCTCAACAGGCATATTACAGTAGACTATGTATATTCCCCGCTTACTTCGCAGGTACAGCAGATCATTTATCAAAAAGATAACCCTGATGAACAGTTTTATCACAAATACCTGTATGATGATGACAGCAGGCTGTCAGCAGTGATGGTATCGCGCAATGGCTCTAACTGGCACCAGGCAGCAGAATATGAATATTACATGCACGGCCCCCTAAAGAACAAACAACTGGGCGAATACATCCAGAAGATAGACTATGTGTATAACATCAACGGGTGGCTCAAGTCCATCAATCACCCGGTGCCCGGAGAAGGGCCGGCAGACGGCAGCTTTGCCCCCGATGTGTTTGCCGAAACCATGCATTACTTCCGGGGCGACTACCAGCGCGACGGCTCTGCACTGACACAAAACGATGTGGTAACACCACAGCCCGGAACTACATTTGGCAACCAGGCCGGTGATTTGTACTCGGGCAACATCAGTGCCACGGTCACCAGCAATGCATTCAGTGAAAAAGGCATAACACAGGGCGACGTGCTGCGCTCGGCCTATACTTACGACTATCTGAACAGGCTGAAAGGATCGTACACAGAGACAGGCGATTTTATGTCTGGCACATTCAGCCTGAACATGACCAATGCCTATGATGTAGCAATGGATTATGATGCCAATGGAAACATTACAGCCTTGAGCAGGAATGCCAACGGCTCGCTGTTGGACGACATGACATATAAATATTATAAGGCACCTGATGCCGTTGGCAACAACAGGCTCATTAATAACAGGCTGCTGCATGTAGACGAGCAGGCCCCGGCCACAGCGGTCAATTCCGACATAGAATCAATGGGCGCGTATAACCAGGATGACAACACCACCTGGAACTTCCGCTACGATGCAAAAGGACGTTTAATTAGCAATAAACACGATAGTATTGCGTTAATTGAATACAATGCATACGACAAAGTGAAAAAAATAGTACCTTTGTCAGGAACGCAACAGCCTATGGTAGAATATACATACAACAGTATGCAACAGATGCAAAGCAAAACCGCCACATATCCGAATGGAGACATAGAAACCACGTACTATGCGTATGATGCTTCGGGTGTGTTGATGGGCATATACAAACAACAGGATGCCGGGGATGCAAACCTTGCCGAACTGCCCATGTATGGCATGGGACGGCTGGGTATGTATTCGGTAGAAGCAGAAAACACCACCGAACCGGCTGCCAACATGCTGTTTGAGCTCACAGACCATCTGGGAAGCGTACGGGCTGTTGTCAAAGGCACCAAAGATGCTGGCGGCAACGCAGACATCGTGAGCCTGGCAGACTATTACCCATACGGCATGGAAATGCCCGGCCGCACCTTCACCGCCCAAACCTACCGCTACGCCTACCAGGGCAGCGAACAGGCGCCAGAATACAACAGCGCCGGCGGCAATGTATACACCACCTTCTTTAGAACCTTAGACAGCCGCCTTGGCCGGTGGTTTACCCCCGATGTGGTAAGCCAGCCGTGGCAAAGCCCGTATTGTAGTATGGATAACAACCCGGTGGTGTTGGTGGATCCGTGGGGGGCGGAGAGTGATGTGCCCGAAGGCCACAGCGTTAATGATGGAGTGCTTTATAATGAACAAGGTGAAGCAGTGAGTCAGTGGGTTAATACGGTTGAGGTGTCACCTAAAAATAATATTTACGTTGGAAGCTTTGATCCCGGAAATGATGCCATAAATCAAATAAGGAATCAGCAGGCACAAGAGGATTTTGATGCTTCACAGCCTGAA
>CAZJWE010000005.1:0-46613 GCA_964549265.1 uncultured Bacteroidales bacterium
TATGTTTATTATTTATTTTTCAAAGGTCATATGGAGCTCGCCATGAATTTAATTTATTGACTTTGGCAATATAACCAAATACTTTATAATCATGCTCGTGTGTGTCAAAGTTTTGTCATGGCTCGGTTCATAATAAATTTTTTTTCATACATCTGTTTCATACATCTGTATTCTAATAAAAACAGGTTAAAAGTAGAGAAAAATAATTTGAAGTAATAATAAAATCACAAAAATATATAAAAATGCCTTTTCATATTATACATATATGATAAATATTGAAGCACTTACTTTAATTTAAAAGATTTTTTATTGATTTTCAGTATTTACATATTATTTATTGAATCCAATCATAGCGAATCACATGAATTTTTTGTTATTTTGCACCATATTAATCTTAAAATACCAAAAGTTATGAAGCCTTTAAATATAGCACTATTAGGCTGTGGAACAGTTGGAGGGGGTACTGCTAAAATACTCACCGAAATCAAAACAGTTCTGGAAGAACGGGCAGCAAGGCCAATAAATCTGAAAAAAATTGTGGAAATTCAGCCGGAAGCTGCTTCCAAACGGTTCGGTTTGCCAATGGCACTGTTCTGTGGTAATGGTGAGCCTCTTTCAAAAGAAGAAGCAGACCAATGCATTGATGAAATTTTACAAGACCCTGAAATTGAACTGGTCATTGAAACCATTGGAGGAAGTAATGACTGGATCGAACATCTGGCAATAAAAACCATCAAAGCAAAAAAACACCTGGTGACTGCAAACAAAGCTTTGCTTGCAGAAAGAGGCAACACTATTTTCAAACAGGCCGAAGAAAATCAAGTCGTTATTGGTTTTGAAGCCGCTGTATGCGGGGCTATTCCAATTATTAAAACCATTAAAGAAAGTTTTACCGGAGACGAGGTGATCTCACTTTCAGGCATTATGAATGGAACCAGCAATTACATCCTTTCCAAGATGCAAAACGAAGGACTTGATTTTGAAACCGTTTTGAAAATGGCGCAAGATTATGGCTATGCAGAAGCAAATCCAAGTCTTGATATCAATGGCGGTGATGCAGGGCATAAAATCTCCATCCTCATGAAACTCGCATTTGGGGTGGACATCTCTATGGATCATCTCTCAGTACAAGGCATTGAACATATTACACAAGAAGAAATTGACTTTGCAAAAGAAATTAACAGCAAGATTAAATTAATCTGTTATGCCAAAAAAGAGGATGATAAGATATACACTACTGTTCAACCCATGATGGTCAAAAACAATAATATGCTTGCAGAAATCAATGGTGCAACAAATGCTGTACGGGTAGAAAATAAATATTCCGGCATGCAGGTGCTGATTGGAAGTGGAGCCGGTTCATCCGAAACAGCAAGTTCTATTGTTGCTGATGTCATATATATTGCACGATATGCAGAGCAAATCCCCAAAAAGTTTATCAAAACCAATTTACAACCTATTGACCCGAATAAATTCAAATTCCCTTATCTTATTATATTTGATACAGAAGACATGCCGGGGATTACCGGACTGGTAACAAGCTGCATCGGCAATCAAAACATTAATATAGATACAGTGAGCCATAACAGACACAATATAGATAAAGCCGTATTTTCGATTGCCACCATGCCTTGTTCAAGGGAACAGGTAAGCATGGCCATTCGGGAAATCAAAAAACAAAAACCCGATATATTATTAAGAGAACCCCGGATTATACCTATATTATATTAAATTTTTACACATTATTGACTTATGAGCAAAGAATATACCAATGAGTTATTACTCGATTTTGGCGAAGATGGCAATGCATTGATCCCTGTTGTAACCCAGGATTATAATACAAAACAAGTATTGATACTGGCCTTTGCCAATAAAGAGGCTTTTGATGAAACCCGTAAAAGCGGATTTGCCACATATTGGAGCCGAAGCAGGCAGGAATTATGGAAAAAGGGAATGACCTCCGGAGACATGCTCAAAATTGAAGAAATCCGGATCAATTGTGAACAAAATTCACTTGTTTATATGGTCACACCGATGGGCAAAGGAGCCTGCCATGCAAAAAAAGAAGACGGAAATCCTTATGCATCGTGTTACTATCGAAAAATAAACCCTGATAATTCACTCGAAATCATTGAAAAATAAAACCATGGAACAACAACATAAACTGGTCATTGGAATGCCGGCCGGTTCACTGGCAAATCCCTCAAGAGGAGGTAATCTTATTAATTTATTGGCAAATGCCGGTTTCAAAGCCACCGGGTATGAAAAAGGAGGGCCAAGTAATTTCAGTACGTTCAGCTATTTATACGGATGGGACGGACGCCCTCAAGAGTTTGGAACCCAACTGGCACTTCATGAAATAGATGTAGCCATTGCCGGCGAAGACTGGATCAAAGAACGGGTGTATGAAATGAAATATGAATACGGACACGAAATAGAAACCGAAAAGGTGTTGTCATTAAACAGGGGAAATGTCAGGATTGTAGGAATTGTTAGTGGATGTAATGAACATGCCAATATAAATGATTATTTACAATCCATCAGCAAAACAAAAAAAGTAATTACTGTGGTTTCAGAAATGCCTTACCTGGCTTTACACTGGTTGCGGAAAAAATTGAATGCCCTTAATTTATCTGCACTGTACGCTGATTTTTCTGTTCAAAAATACAAAACACCACCCAAAATTGAACAAGGCATTGTGATATATGAAACATGGGGCAAGACAGAAGCTAAAATCAAAAATGGCGGTGCTGATATTGGATTGGAAATTACCCAGTCCGGTTCAGCCATCCGCAATTACGGACTAAAGATTATTGATGAGATTATGCATTCTGAAACCGGAATTTATATCAACCCGGCAATCAAAAAAGATGATAATAAAAAAGACCTGCTTCGTATGTTTTTATTGAATTTATATGGTGCAGTATATGCAGAAAACAAAGTAATGGTCATGTTCAATGTCCCCAATGAAAACTCATCGGATGTAGAAAAATACCTCACACAAAACAACTTGTATGGAGATGAACCTACCATTACAAGAGGAAAACAATTCACAGAATACAATATTCAGGTAGAGATATCCGATATCAGCATCCCGCTTGCTAAATTACGATATGAACTGGCGATGCTGAAAGCCAAAAATATTGACACCATCCCGTTGGAGTCGTCTATCCCTGAGATAGGAGTGGTCGGGTTTTAGTGTTTATTTCTCTTTCCGTTCTATCATATCTTTTATAAAACATTCTTTAAAATTATCTGACTGATAAGCTGTAAATGTTAAAAACAGTATAATGATATTGGCAATGGTCCCGAATTTAGCATCCTGCCAAAAAATGATGATTAAAATCTGAGATATGCCAACAGAACATATCGCCATGATCCACCAATAATCTATATTACACAAATACATCGCACCTGTAGTAAAAAACAACAAAGATGCAATGAGCCATAAGACACCCTGTTTTTTGGAAACAGGCAAAATAAGATCATTGGTTTTCAACAAATTAAATCCTTTTAAAAATCCCATTAAATGGATTAATCCGTGAAGGCCAAGTATGGCTAAAAATATAATTCCCATAATCAATGCTTTTAGAATAATAACAGTAAATATAATAAAAGTCTTTTGAATTTTATTTTGGATTCTAAAACGAATTTAACTGATAACTTGCAATTTGTTTATTAACTAATCCCAAACAACATTAAAGTGATTATTATCACCAACAGCTCATTTAATCCTGGTACAATTATTGTTTTAATCTATTAATTATTAAAGTATATAAAACCATTTAATTATGTTGCAAAAAAATACCAGGATCAATGATACCATTCCTGTCATTGGATTTGGAACATGGAAAATTTCAGGAGACGAATGCGTACAGAGTGTTGAACATGCTCTGGACATAGGGTATCGGCATATAGATACGGCACAAATGTACAGAAATGAATATGAAGTGGGGAAAGGAGTTAAATACTCCGGGGTTAGCAGAAATGATGTATTTATTACCACCAAAATAGCTACTGATAATTTATTTCCTGCTGCCATTAAAAAGTCAACTTTAAAAAGCCTTGAAAAACTTGATATGGATTATATTGACCTGTTATTGATCCATTGGCCAACGCCTGAGATGGACCTGCAAGCCTGTCTGGAAACCATGTTTGAGTTAAAAGAAGAAGGATTAATAATACATGCAGGTGTCAGTAATTTCAGCCCTGATTTATATAAAGAGGCATTAAAATTGGGCCCAATTATCAATAACCAGGTTAAATTTAACATCCATAACAGGCAACAAGAGAATTTGAATGTTGCCAAAGAAAATCGCACATCCTTAACAGCCTATACACCTCTTGAACACGGAAAAATTCCCAATGATGAAGTATTAAGAAAAATTGGAGAACAATATAATAAAACACCATCCCAAATAATTTTGAGATGGCTCATTCAATTAGGGAATGTTTCTGTGATCCCCAAAGCAGCAAGTAATTTACACAGGATTGAAAACATTAACATATTTGATTTTGAGTTATCAAATCAAGAAATGGAAGAAATCAATAATTTAGACACTGCATAAATATTAATTCATATGAGCCTGACAATAACATCAAGAGCTTTTCAAAATGGTATAGAAATACCAAAAATTCATACATGGGAAGGTGAGGATATATCACCTCCATTATCATGGGAAGGCGAACCCAAACATACTGTTACATTTGCGTTGATCATGGAAGATGAGGATACTGACCCACCTTTTACACACTGGATTGTATATAATTTACCAGCAGATTGCCATAGCCTGGAAAAAATCATGCCAATTGAAAAAAAATTGAAAAACAGGGCAATACAAGGAAAAAATGATTTCGGAAAATATGGATATAAGGGTCCATGCCCTCCCAAAGGGGAAAGACATCAATATGTGTTCAGGTTGTTTGCTTTAAAAAAGAAATTGTCTCCTGAGTCTGCAAATACAAGAGAAGATTTTTATCAGGCAATTGAAGGACATATAATAGATAAAGCTACATATAAGGGAACCTATAAACTAAACAAACAGAATTAAATAAATGAACATTTTAAATGAATTATATATTTTATTGCATGTAGTTATTGCTGCTGTATTATCCGGTATCATTGGGTTTGAACGGGAAAAATCACACAAGCCTGCAGGCATTAAAACCAATATGATGGTAGGAGGAGCTGTTGCTTTGCTTGTATTGCTGGGAGAAATCATTGTAGTGAAGTATAGCAATGCCGGATTGCATGATTTTATCCAAACAGACCCGACCCGTGTCATTCAAGCTATCATTGTGGGTGTTAGTTTTATCGGAGCCGGTACCGTTTTACAAAGTCAACGCGAACAAGAAATCAGGTATTTAACTACAGCCGCGACCTTCTTGTTTTCAACCGGTATTGGTATTGCTGTTGCCCTTCAACAATACATTCTGGCTGTCGGGATAACAATCTTTACCATTATTATAAATATTTCAATCGGACTGATCAATAAAAAAATAAGGAAAAATAAATAAATATATTATTTTAAGCTGATTATCATCATGTTGTTTTTTTTTGTATTTTTGTTCTATAAATTTCAGTCAATGTTATCTTTATTTATTATTTAAATGCTTATAATTCAAAAGCTTAAATATATTATTGTTTTGTTATATCTTTTCCCAACAGTAATATCCATATATGGACAGGGTAAACATGTTGAAAAAAAAGACCTCTTTAACGATGCTATGTATTTTTACAACCGTGATGATTATGCAGAGGCGTTATATAATTTAAAAAAACTTTACCAACTTGACAGCACCAATGCAAGCATCAATTATAAAATCGGGTATTGTTACATGCAAATCCCCGGTGAAGAGCATAAAGCCATCCCTCATCTTAAAAAGGCATCAAAAAATATTTCAGAGAACTACAATGAGTTTTCATTTAAACATAAACCGGCTCCTTTACACACTCTATACTACCTTGCACGAGCTTACAGGCTGATCGGGGAAATTGACAAATCCATTGAGGTGTTGAATAACTTTATGCAATCACCATATTATAATGTAAAATATAATGATGAAATGGTGTCTCGGGAGCTCTTAATCAGCAAACATGCAAAAATATTGCGAGACAACCCGGTTCAATATAAATTAACAAAACTTGAAAAAACGATTAATGATTCTTTTTCGTGCCATCGGCCTGTAGTGTCAGGAAATGACCAGCATATTGTATTCATTAAAAAATTTAAGTTTTATGATGCCATTATGTATTCTAAAAAAAACAATGATAAATGGTCGGAAGCTGAAAACATTACCCCTTCTATTGGCTCAGACGGACATATGTACCCTTGTGCTCTTTCTTATGATGGAAAAGAATTATTCCTCGTTAAAGAAATGAATAGTGGAAATCAGGACATTTTTATCAGTAAGTTAGAAAAGGGGGCATGGACCAAAGCCATTCCTTTTAATGATAAAATAAATTCGTTGAAAAATGAAGCTCATGCATGCATTTCACATGACGGACAAACATTATACTTCACAAGAAGCAAAGGAATTTCAAAGTCGCAATTTGATATTTACTATACTGAAAAAAGAAACAATGGAAAATGGAAACGCCCCAGGCGGTTAAAACAGGTTATTAATACAGAATGGAACGAAGCCACCCCTTTTATTACCAACCAGGGTAAAATATTGTTTTTCAGCTCCGAAGGACATTACAACATGGGCAGGTACGATATATTTTTTTCTGTTAAAAATGACAAAGATCGCTGGAGTGAACCACAAAATTTGGGTTATCCAATCAATACAACAAAAGATAATTTGTTTTTTGTGCCGGTTCAAAATGGAAAAACAGGATATATTTCAATGAAAGAAAAAAACAGTGATAATTTCAATATTTATAAAATTGAACTATTATTTCCTCCGTTTCTTGTTAATGACACCAAACAAGACAAGTAAAATCATCTATTTCTTTATTAAAATAAGATTTTTGTTTCAATAAATTTTACATTTCTTTATCTTTGCGTGCTAAGTGGTTTATAAATGCGATAAAAAATGTAAAAAATAATGAACAATCTATTTAAACGACTAGAAGAAAAAAATATAATTATCCCGGCAGAAGTAAAATCAATACTGAAAGAATGTAAAAAATTAACAGTTTTTGATTATGTGAAGGATCTTGCCATAGCTGCTGTTGGAGGAGAAGGAAGTAATTCTTTTGACGTAAAATACAATATCCCAGGGAAAGGCGAATATACCGAAGCAGTAGTTCACAGCGTCACAAATGGCGTTTCGGCAAACTATACGGAACCGTATATGCGTCGCCGTGACCCGGGAACAATGGCAATTGCCGATGATATGCCCACAGATAAAGAACGGTTTGAAGATAAATACGGTATGCCTTTTTCTAAAGTGAAAGCTGAAACGTTTGATTGGCTTAAAGAACAGGAATTGGCTATGTTTTTTTATTTTGCCGGCAAACAAAATATCGGTGTATGGGGACTGGCGATTGCTCCGGCAAATGCAGGGTTCTTTGCTATGGGCCTTGCCATGCTACAACGGATAACACCTGTAGAAGAATTACCGGACCATGCCTCCATTAGTTCAGCTATTTATGTTGCCCCTACATTCAGGCATACTCATTTTGACGGCAAACAGGTTGTTGTGCATAACAGGTTAGAAAATTTTCATGAAATATTCTCATATAACCTTTACCCCGGCCCAAGTGCAAAAAAAGGACTCTACGGTGCATTATTAACCAAAGGAGAAAACGAAGGATGGATTACAGCTCATTGTTCTTCTGTTGAAGTAGTGAGCCCGTATGATAACACCACCACATTTATGCATGAAGGTGCAAGTGGTGGCGGAAAAAGCGAAATGTTTCAAAATATCGTCAGGGAATCGAATGGACAAATCATAATCGGGACAAATCTTATTACAGATGAAAAACGATATATCAACCTCCCGATCCTATGTTCTTTTCATCCTGTTGCCGATGATATGGCATTATGCCATCCATCGCTCCAAAAAGATGATGGCAAGTTAACCATCCTTGATGCCGAAAATTCCTGGTTTTTACGGGTGGATAGTGTAAGCGAATATGGGGATGACCCTTATCTGGAAAAATTAACAATCAACCCTCCAAAACCTTTATTATTTTTAAACCTCAAATCAAAACCTGAAGGAACTGTTTTGATATGGGACCATATTGAAGATGAAGCAGGGAAAAGTTGCCCGAACCCGCGTGTTGTAGTTCCAAGAGAAATAATGCCCAACATTATCAGCAGGCCTGTAACTGTGGATGTCCGAAGCTTTGGTGTGCGCACCCCGCCATGTTCAAAAGAGGAGCCCAGTTACGGAATCATTGGCCTGTTTCATATATTGCCACCGGCCCTGGCATGGCTATGGCGGTTGGTCTCTCCACGAGGCTTTGGAAATCCGAGTATCGTTAGTGAAGTAGGGATGCAATCCGAAGGCGTTGGGTCCTATTGGCCTTTTGCAACCGGAAAAATGATCAAACATGCCAACATGTTGCTTGAACAAATCATTAATACTCCCAGAATGCGATATACATTAGCCCCTAATCAACATATAGGTATTTGGAAAGTAGGGTTCAAACCCCAGCTCTTGATGCGCGAATACCTTACCAGAAGAGGAAGTGCCAAGCTCAGGAGCGATCAATACCAGGATGCCAGATGCCCACTCTTAGGATATGAACTCAATTACCTTACCATAGAAGGATTCAAGATTCCCACACGGTTCCTCAAAGTTTACAGACAAGCCGAAGTGGGCACTGAAGGATATGATAAAGGGTCAGCAATTTTATATGAATTCTTTAAAAAAGAATTGAAAAAATTTGTCACCCCGGAATTATCGGCAACGGGAAAACGAATCATTGATGCATGTATGAACGGAGCTTCTGTTGAAGACTACTATTCAATCATTCCTATGAATTATCAATATTCGTTCCTTACAATAGAAGATTATGAAAATTGTGAAGAGTAAAAATTAGCATTGTATAAACTAACTTGATTTTACTATGCAAACGAAAGAAAGCCAGGAGAGGTTATCCCCGGCAGATGCGATTTTGCTTTTAAAAGAAGGAAATAAACGCTTTTTAAACAATACACTTCAACAAAGAAACCATCTCTCAGAGGTAAAACAAACCTCATCCGGCCAATATCCATTCGCAGCCATTCTAAGCTGTATTGATTCACGAACCCCGGCAGAAATTATTTTTGACCAGGGCCTGGGAGATATCTTCAATATTCGGATAGCCGGAAACATCATCAATGAAGACATTCTGGGAAGCATGGAATTTGCCTGTAAGGTGGCCAATGCCAAACTCATTGTTGTGATGGGACACACCAAATGCGGTGCCATCACCAGTGCGTGCAATGAGTTTAAAATGGGATTCATCTCCAACTTATTAAGCAAGGTACAGCCGGCCATTAAGATGGAAAAAGACACGAATGATAAAACAAATAAAGGAAATGACGATTTTGTGGAAAACGTCATCATCAATAACATGATGTTAACCATTGAGCAAATAAGAAATGAAAGTAAAATTTTGCGTGAAATGGAAACATCTGGCCAGATCCGTATCATTGGTGCAATTTATGATGTATCTACAGGAAAAGTGACATTTCAATAGCCTGATCATTAAAACACACATCGGCTTTATTCTATATGAACCTCATAATCAACAATAAACAATAAAATATATGTATAAATATAAATTAATTTTTTAATCTCCGATAATTTTTCTTTTCTTTACAATATATTTTTATGCCATATTTTATAATCTTAAACATTTATATTATGAATTTTAACCATTTTATTTTAACCATTTTAGCCGGATCAATCGTTTTAATTTCTTGCAATAAGCAGGTTCAACAAGCAGGCAAGGCTCTTGAAACAGAAAAAGACACCATAAGTTACTGTTTAGGGGTTAACTATGCAAAAAGCAACATGGATAATAATTTTGACACTGTCTCTACAGCAATCATTGCCAATGCAATGGATGATGTATACAAGGAAAATGAATTGAAAATTTCAGAGGACAATGCAGCACAAATTTTGCAAAGTTATTATATGAAGAAAAGACGCCAAATGGTCAGTGAGAACCTTGAAAAAGGACAAAAATTTCTGGCGCAAAACAAAGAAAAAGAAGGAGTAAAAGTAACAGAAAGCGGATTGCAATATAAAGTAATAAAGGAAGGAAGCGGCAAAAGCCCCACAGATTCTTCGCAAGTAAAAGTGAATTATAAAGGCACTTTTATTGATGGAGAAGTTTTTGACAGCTCTTATGACAGAGGAGAACCAGCTACATTCTCGGTTGACAGGGTAATCCCCGGATGGAGTGAAGGGATAAAAATGATGAAAGAAGGAGCCAAATGGGAATTCTACATCCCTTCAGATATTGCATATGGCGAAAGAGGTACAAGAGGCATTGACCCCAACTCAACACTGATCTTTGAAGTTGAATTGCTTGAAGTATTGCCTCCACAACAAAAACAACAAAATCCAATGCAAATGCAAATGAGATAGCATTGGAGATCAATTATAATTTGTTTTTCTAATGAGGCTGTTTTAAATGGTGTTGACCGTTTGAAACAGCCTTTTTTGTTGGCAAAGGTAATTCCGATAAAACATACATTTAAATGGAAAACAATTTTAGATTTAACATGATTAATTGCGGGTTTATTCAATAGCCATCACTCATCTTTGTTAAAAATGCGGACACGGGACAGATGTTGGCTTTTTTTGCCATTCCTTTATCTTGAAATTGAATACCAATGATATTTCATGGGCTCCTCCTGTTAAATTCCTTAGCTTTGATATTGTAAAATCATAGCTGTATCCCACATTTACATTTTCAATTTTATATCCCATCAAAAAAATAATTGCGTCACTGCCCGGGAAATTGTTTTTAAATAATGGGACGCCTCTGTACCACATTCCAAAAACAAGGGGGTTTTTATGATAGTAGCTCCCTAATTGAAGCTCCCTGTAATCACCCTGGGTATTGTATAAAAAAGCTACCGTTAAGCTCTCTTCAAACGAAAGCAATAATTTTCGTTTTAATGGCAACCTGTAGCCTCCAAAAACAGAAATTTTTAAAGGTGTCAGTGCTTTATTTCCGTATAATGACAAATTTGAATTCAATAAATGGTCTAATGTAACGCCACCCCAATATGTTTTACTATAAGCAATCACAGATGTGGCAAAATCAATATCAGATTTTAGCTCGCCGGGTAAATCAGCAACAGAATAATTGATGCTTTCAGATAATTGATCGTAAAAGATTAATTTACTGTTATCTATCCCGCGCTGGGTATAATATATATGTGTTCCGGGCCTGACATGTATTTCACGAGTGATTTGAAAATCATAAGAATATTGTGCCCCGACATTGATCAAGCTTAAATTGCCCTGTCCGCTTAAATCATGTGTGAACAGAACCCCAATGCCGCTGTTTATTTCTGAAAAAAAATGATCAAATGAGAAAGCCCTTGTAGTGAATGCCTGGCTTACTTCCGGCCATTGGTTCCGATAATTAAATGCCGCTCTGGATTTTTGTGAAGACGTGCCGGCAAATGAAGGGGCAAGGAAAAGAGGTGTTGAATAAAATTGCGAAAAATGCGGGTCCTGTGCATGAAGTTCTAAACTCATGCTGATTAATAGTAATATGTTTATGATGTATCTCAATATTCAATGTTATTTTGTCTTTTAAATTCATGTAAAACACAAATATAACCGATTTTTCTTTTGATTGGTCACCTCAGCAGGGTTACACTGCCTACCCGCTCTTCGGTTTTGCCGGTTACATATTTCACTTCTACTTTATAAATGTAAACATCCTGTTTACATAAAGTGCCCTTGTAATAACCGTCCCATCCTTTCATCGGATTACGTGTTTCAAAAAGTTTTTCTCCCCACCTGTTAAATATTTGCAAATGATATTTTTTGACATTATTATGCAATGGGTGAAATATTTTAATCCCGCTTTGAATATCTGTGGTGTCATATTCGCCTGAGGTTGGGCCGGAAAGATCGGGAACAAAAGCATTGGGGAAATCCAGTTTGAGAGGAGCAGTTACAAAAACGGCATTTTTAACGACCAATGAATCAACACACCCATTTATGGTTGAATCTTTGAGCATCACATCATACGGGCCTGCTTTTGAATAGGAGTGTACTGGCCGCCTTTGCCTGGAGGTATTTCCATCTCCAAAATCCCAATAGCTGTAGTCGGAATACAGCGATCTGTCATTGAACTGAATCTTGGCATCAGGCAATGAAATGGTGTCATATCTCGGATAAAAATCTACTATTGGTACCTGGTATGCTTCTACATACTGATAATCATAATCTTCTTTGGTTTTTTCACCTTTTACTGTAAGTTTTACAATATACACCCCTGCCGTATCGTATGTGTGTGTTGGAGTAAATTGCCCTGTAACACTTGTCCCGTCTCCAAATTCCCAGATCACAGTGTCGGCATATTTATACAACGCATCAAACTGAATGGTGAGCGGGGTACACCCTGTTGAATCGGGTATTATAATTTGCGCCAAGGGTTGTGGCGGATCAATCACAATTTCTTTAATCGCATAATTATTGCATTCAGGATGTGAAGGATTGGATGCAACAACTTTTACCTGAAAGATATAATTGTCTTTTGACTCAGGCCATACATCATAGTGTTTTTCAAATTGTGCCGAATCGTTTGAAGAATTGGTATTGTCTCCGAATGTCCAGGAATAATTCCAGTTTTCCCTGTATTCGGTCATATTATTTACAGTAACCATCGTGTTTTCATCAAACACCTGAAAATCGGGTTTCACTGTAAACTGAGGATTGGGTGTAGGATAAATATCAATGCCTTGTTGAGCAGTGTCCAGACACCCGTACTTTGACCTTGCAACCAATTCTACTGTATAGGTAGTGTCTTGCCAGGTGGTATTGTCATAATAATGATCGGGGTTCAACTCAGAGGAGAAAATGCCGTCTCCAAATTCCCAACGGTAAAAATATCCGTTCCTGGACTCATTTGTAAAGCTTACTTCTATAGGATCGCACCCGCTGGTATCATATCGGAACCCTGCCGTCACATTCGGAAATACTTTAATGATAGATGATACACTGTCTTTACAACTTCCTGAATCTGTGACAGCAAGCAAATGAATCGTGTAATCCAGTATTTTTGTTGAATCATTATAAAATGTATGTGAAAAACTGCCTGTATCTGAGGTAGTATTGTATGTTGAATCACCAAAGTCCCATTGATATTGTGCAGAAGTGACTTCTGAATAATTAAGCCCGCTCACTGTAAAGGGATGGCAATCTCGAGTTTTATCAACAATTAAATTGGCATTTGGTGCAGCATACACTTTGATTGCTTTGGAAATGGTATCGGCACAATTGTATGAATTAACCCTCAATTCAACAGTATATGTGGTATCTTGTGTATTACTGATATTAATAAATTCATGAGACGGATGTTTGGATTTTGACGAATGAAGGTCACCAAAATCCCAGTAATAATTCAATGCAGCCTGGCTTGTATCTGTAAACTGGACTGTAAACGGATGGCAGCCCCTATACCCCGGCGATACATCAAATCCTGCTATTACTTTAGGAAATACAGCAACCGTATCAATGTATTCTTCCTGGCATCCTTCATTATTCGTTACCCTCAATCTCACCGGATAAATTTTTCGTGTTGAATCCAGGTTTTGATATGTATGATTAAAATCTGCATTGTTGCTGCCTGTATACCGGAGCGTGTCTTCAACGTACCAATAAGAAGTGTCAATCTTACCTGCTGAGGCATTTGCCAATGTAGTAGTAAATGGCGGGCAATCAATATAATCCTCAATTGTAAATAAAGCATCAAGATAGGGGTTCACGCGTATTATTGTGTCTTTTAAATCTGTACATACTTTGTTTGGAGCCGTCACAAAAAGACTCACATTATATTCTCTGACCGTATCGGAATTATTCCATTCGTACACATGCAACACCGAATCCGGTGATACAGAGGTGTTTTCGTCATCCAAATTCCATAAATAAGTGGATGCTCCCTGCGATTGATTATAAAACCTGAATTGAGCAGGTGCACACGATACATATTTGTCGGGGTTAAAATCTGCTTCGATCTGTGGATACGTGGTGACATTTTGTGATAGACTGTCTTTACATTGATGTGGGTTCACCACCTTAAGTTTTAAACTGTAAACAGAGTCATTGGTGTAACTTGTATTTTGATAAACATGTGAAAATGTACTGTCTGAAAAAGTATTCAGGCTGTTTCCATCACCAAAAGTCCAAAAATAAGCGGGGTTTGAGGCAATGGAATTATTATCAATTGTTACAGTAAACGGAGTACACCCGGCAACAGAATCAATATTAAACTGTGCATTGGGTACTGCAAAAACAGTTACATCTTTACTTAATGAATCGCTGCAATTTGCAGCTGTTATTTTGAATTTAACTGTGTACACGGTATCATTTGTACTGTTTGCATTCTGGAATGTATGAGAAGGATTTTGTTGGATTGATGTATGATCATCTCCAAAATCCCATAAATAACTTCCTTTTCCGTCTGATACATCGGTAAATTGTATGGGTAAAGGATGGCATCCACTATCAGCAGGTGAAATATTAAAATCTGCATCGAGAAATGGGTATACAGCTACCGTATCATAATAAACATTGGAACAATTTTCGGTATTTGATACGTATAGGCGTATTGCATAGGTACGTTCAGTCGAATCAGGATTGGTTAAAGAATACGAGACATCTGTTGTATCATAAAATGTGTCCATGTGTATATCATTCACAAACCACTTGCAGGTATCTATTTTTCCTATGGATGCATTGTCAAATTCAGCATCAAACGGGGTGCATCCAACATAATCTTCTACAGAAAATACTGCTCTGAGGTATGGATTAACCGTGACAACCGTATCTATAAAATCGGTACATTGATTGGTGCCGGACGTCACAAAAAGGCTTACAGGAAAAGACTTTACCGTATCTGTATTATTTTTTTCATATTGATGAAATGTTGAATCAGGGCTGACAGATGTTGAATTATCGCCAAAATTCCATAAGTACTGGCTTGCTCCCTGTGATGTGCTGATAAAGTTAAATCTTGCTGGATGACAAACATTGTATTGATCTGCTGTAAACCCGGCTTCGATATCAGGGTATACTGTAACATTTCTTGTTAAACTGTCTGAACAGCCAAAGGTGTTGCTTGCAACCAATTTTAACACATACACCGAATCATTGGTATAACTGGTGTTGGTATACGTATGCGAAAAAGTGGTATCAGAAGTAGCAGACTGGGTTCCGTCACCAAAATCCCATGTATAATTATCCACTCCTACTGATTGGTTGTGTATGGTTGCCTGAAAAGGAGGACAGCTGTAAACAGTATCCATCGCAAAATCAGCTTTAATGTATGGATAGATGTTCACGGTATCATAAATGGTGTCTCTGCAGAAATATTTAGACTGTATGGCCAGCATGACCGTATCAATGATCAAGTGATTAGTTTTATTAGTATAAAGATGCTGAGGATTCTTTGCTTTGGATGAGCTTCCGTCTCCGAAGTCCCATGAATAGGAAAGCTGGTATCCGGATGATGCATTGGTGAACTGAACCATCACAGAATCACAGCCTCGGGTTGGTGTCAGGTTAAAATCTGCATTCACCTGAGGCGATATTCTCACCTGACGTGCAGAGGTATCTACACATCCTTCTTCATTTACGCCTGTTAGTTTAATGGTATAAAAATGCGGAACCGTATCGGAATTGGTATACAAGTGTGTAATGGTTGAAAATGATGTGCATGTAGTGTCTGTTCCATCTCCAAAATCAAGGAAGAATGTATCCACACCTATTGAATTATTATGAATATGAGCTGTATAACTTGCACACGATGACGTTGAATCAATAGCAAACTCGGTGTGTATATAAGGATGTATCGTGAAGTCTTTGTTGGCTGTATCCCTGCAAAAATATGACGAAACAGCTATCATTTCCACACTGAACGTAGTATCGTCTGAAGCATAATTCTGATACACATGAGACGGGCTGAGCTGCCCTGAAGTCCCTCCATCTCCAAAGTCCCAGTAAAATAAATCTGTTGTATCTCCTGTTGATGTATTGGTAAACGATACATCCAACGGAGCACATCCGATTGTATCACTCGCCTGGAAATCTGCATTGATTTGAGGATAAACAATCACCTCGCGCCTCATGGAATCAATACACAGGTCTGATGAGTCGGAACCATATAATATAATGGTATGTACTTCGGCAGTATCTGAAGTATTGGTAAATGTTTTGGGAGGAGGATCGTATAGATTGGAATAATTGACACCGTCAATCTGCCACAATTGTGTAATCATCCCTCCTATTCCGTATGATGTATTTGTGATATTAACTCTTAAGGGCGAACACCCTTGTGTTGTATCAATCGCAAAATTGATGTCCAACGGATTTCCTACCAAGAGGTTCACCTCTGCTGAATCCACCTGGTTACAGGCACCGTATGTATATACAGTGTAATTAATGCTTTTCTTTGGTGTACAGATGGGGGTAGAAATATAGGGATTATTCAAATATGTTACAGGTTTCCATTCATAATTTGTGCCGCCTGTTGCAATGAGTTGCACAGGTTCTTCATAACATGATTTAATCCCTGTTTGGCCTGTTCCTGCAACAATCCCCTCGGCCTCTACTTCATTAAAATCAGAAAAATAGCCGTAACAGCCCCCTGTGCGTTCATCGCCATTCATAATACCCAAATGAAAGATGTCTTTTGTATTCACCAACATATTCGAGCTTCCTACCGGGATGTCGCCCTCCATGTGTAAACTTGTTGCGGCCCAGGGAGTTCCGGGAATGTCTGTAAAGTCTCCGGCCTGAATAAGTGTTGGGTCGCCATTGAGTTCAAAATTTCCTTCGGCGCCATTTCTTACCATAATGTTCAATATAAATTTGCTATGCGATGTATAGCGGGCAAATCCAACTTTAGATGATCCTGTGCATCTATCTATAGCAGGCAACACAGCCGCCCCTTCTTCGCAACCATCACCGCCACCTGTGATATGCCATACATAAACAGGTTTGTCTGCTTTAACATAGGTAATGACTTCTCCATCATTCGTTTCATTGATGATGTATGGTTCTGTTCCTTGTTGATGAATAGTTGTAGTCACTGTATCTCCGTTGGTAACATCAATGATTTGAAGCGCCGTGTTGTTTTCGGTTCCCAGTATATAAATCTGGTCATAAGCAGACCCGGCATCTTCCAGGTTTCCTTTCATTACAATGTATTCTTTCCCGACAATTGGTGCCATAACTCCTTTGCTGTTCATTGCTTCTAATGGGATGGTCTGGTCGCCGATCATATCCCGGCACCCTTCTTCTATTTTGGAGTCTTCGGTAATGGTTACAGCAATTCTTTTCCCGTCTGTTGTAATTCTGGTCCCCCTCAGATTATCATCCACATCCCTTTTGTCCGCAGGGATGACAGAATAGGTTTCACCTTTGTCCAACGTAATGTCAAACGGGGCAGCACCCATACCCATCACAGGGTTTGTCGGGAAAACATGGACTGTTGTATTGTCTTCCGTAGCTACTATATCAATGGCTGAATAAGGTGTTGGAGAATAATTCCCGAGATTTTTAGCTGTCTGAAAAGAAGCATAAAAATCTGTTCCTAAAGCATTTCTGCCTTTTAATGCATAGATATCTGTGTTAAAATATTCAGCGACCTCGTAATATGCCGTGATTAAGTTGGTTGACTGTATATTTAACCCCTTGTTGTTGACCGTCATGTAAGGATAATTCTCCAGGTTCTTGAGCATTACGCTGTCAGCATGATCCATGTTATTGTCCACCAATGTAATGGTTTTGGATTCATTGGCATTGAGGTTGACTGTAATGGTTTGAAAACCATCCGGATTTGTAATAGCATCGTATTGATTGGCCGGTTGGTTCACCGTGACTTGTGCCGGCAATTCCATTGCTGTTAAGGTGAGGTAAATAGGAACAGCCCCCGGTGAGCTCGGATTTCCTGAATGCCACCACCAATGCCCGCTGGTAATATTTGGTGCTACAAACCAGAATTCCGTATCAGTCTGTGCCTTTGCATTCAATCCACCAAGAATAATAAATAATATAAATATATATTTCAGGTATCTTTTCACTTCATTCATTTTTGATACAAAATCTTTATCACTACATTAATTATATTACGAAAATAAACAAAAAAAGTTCGTTAAATGAAACTTTTTTTTTGTCTTATCGTACTATTCATAGTAATATAGGTCACTTTAACAATAAAATTTTTAATGTATTTTTGTATATGTAGAGTTTTTAACAGCCTCATTTTCATCAAATTAAACTTTAACATCCATGAAAACAATTACCCGGTTAACCATCATCGCTTTCCTATGTTTGTTTAGTATGAATATTCATGCGCAAACATATTTTACAGAAGGATTTGAGCATGGTGGCAATAAGCCATTGGACTGGTTTAATGAATATGTTACATTTGGGGAAGACTGGAGTTATTTGAAAGGCGGTTACGGTGGCGCGTTTAATTTCCCTGATACTGCGTATAATGGTGAATACAATGCTGTTTTATATTATAATAGCACGACCCCTCGCATCACCAAATTGGTTACAACCCCCATTGATCTCGAATTTGCTATAAAACCCATGCTTACATTTTGGCATGCACAAGTGCCAAGCGGCGGGTTTCAGGATGAGCTAAAAGTCTATTTTAAACCACATCTTGATAGTAATTGGGTATATCTCAATAAACATTATGACCAGGCTGTGCATGAATGGACAAAACGGGAGGTGTTTTTACCGGACAGCTTACTTTCAGGAACATCATATATTGGATTCGAAGGAATAACAGGATGGGGATATGGCACTTGCATAGACAGCATTTCTGTTATTGAAACAGGTATTATTCCCATTCATCTTCAAAGCGTTGATGCGTCTCAATATCCTGTAAATAGCATACCCTCAGGATATAAACAAATACCACTGCTCAAAATCAACCTGGCCGCATACGGAAACAGTGGTGATTTGATTTTGGATTCAATTGCTTTTCAGAGTTTAAATGATACCAATGAACATGTGTCACCGAATGGCATCAAATTATTCACTACAAAAAACCCAACCTTTAGCACAGAAAATGAAATAGGCGTATTAACCGGATTTACAGATGATAAAGCAGTATTCAATAATTTGAACGTATCATTAGCTTCAGGGTATACCTATTTATGGTTGACCTACCATTGCGACACCGCAGCTGCCGAGGGAAGCATCCTTGATGCGGCATTATGTGAAAAAAGCGTTAAAACCATCATAGATACCAATTCAATAACATTTAATGAACATATTTATAAAGACGGAGACAGCATTTTTTATGTTTTCGGTGAAGATACGAACAGTGTGCCCATTATAGATTATTCTCCGGCAAATGAGATTTCACCGGTTGGTGATATAACTATAACTTCCGGAATTTTTTATGATGATTTTGACCAGGGCATCCCATGGGCAATGGAAGGAGAGTTTGAAATAACCGCACCTCAGGGGCTCGGTGATTCTGTGTATGCCAATCCTGACCCGGATAGAAGCATCATTGGAACCAATATTTTAGGTTATGATTTGACAGGAGACGGAAATTATCAGGCAAATATGGATACCACCTATTGGGCGATGAGTCCTGTGTTTAGTTGTAAATATTATAAAGATATAGGGCTCCATTTTTACAGAAAATTAAATACGGATTGGTATGATGAAGGAAACGGAGATAAAGTAGACCTTTTTATTAGTGATGATGGAGGAGACACCTGGCAAAAATTATGGAATAATGATAAAAATGTGGTTCATGATAAATATTGGGACATCAAACAATATTCCATCCCCCTGTTCACCAAAAAAGATTCATGCCGGATTAAATTTGGTGTGGGCCCGACAGATAATTTTCAACCCAAACAATTAAGTAGTTGGAATATAGACAATTTAAGTATAGGAGGAACAGAAATAAAATGGGATGTAGGTGTTAAAGAATGGATTACCCCCGTTCATGGCTGCAATCATACAGCCTATGATACAGTGAAAGTTGTTATCAGTAATTATGCCGGGAAACCCACCCAAAAGCCCATCCCTCTGATGTATTCATTTTCAGGAGGTACCACACAAACGGCTGTAGATACTTTTTATGGAACGCTGATGCCGGGACAGGATACATTGTTTGTCTTTTCAGAAACAGTAGACCTTTCAAATCCTTATAATTATGATTCAACCCAACTATTTGCAACAACCTTAATGTCTACAGACCAATATACTGAAAATGATACCCTGTTCAGGGATTTGTTGGCCTTCCCAACATATCGTCTCCCCTATGCTGATGATTTTGAATCGTCTGACGGTTTTTGGATTCCTTCCGGAAGGAATTACTCCTGGGAGTATGGTGAACCAACAGGATTTCATATTTTTGAAGCCTCCTCCGGCACCAAAGCATGGACTACAGATATTGATTATAATTACAGCAACAATGATTCGTCGTTTCTGACAAGCCCCTGCTTTAGCTTTAATGATCAACGATATGCCATCATTCAGTTCGACTATATTTTAGACCTCGAGCAATATAAAGACGGAGCTGTAATGGATTACTCTATAGACGGAGGTACGAGTTGGAATGTATTAACAAAACAAGATGACGGGCCGGCCAGTTGGCCCTGGTATAACAATGACACCATTGAAAGCCTGGGTATTAAGGGTTGGGACACGACATTCTCTGATTGGAAAACCATTAAACAAATACTCCCCAAAGAAATTACCGGACAATCAAAAGTACAGTTCAGAATACGATTTGTCAGTGATTCCAATAATGTGAATGAAGGGTTTGGATTTGATGATTTCATGCTGTATGAAGTGCCGGCATTTGGTGTTGATTCCATTACTTATCCGGAAAGTGCCTGTGAGCTGTCCCCTGCAGAAAAGATTAAAACAGCCATTACAAATTACTATTTTGATACATTGCATGCAGGAGATACATTGCATATCGGCGTAGACTTTAACGGAGAACCTACAGTCATTGATACATTTGTCTTGTCTAAAGACCTTGCACAGGGTGATACACTTCATTATACTCTGAAAAACACATTTGACATGTATCAATCAGGAATTTATGACTTAATTGCATATCCTGTTTTTGATATGATTGCATCGGAAGATGATACCACAAAATTTGATTTGAATATTATTAATGACACCGTCAACAAATCCGTTGTGGTTAGAAAGCCTTATGTAGAATTCGGCGGGTCAAAGTACACCTGTTATCCTGATACAATTATTTTAGATGCATATCCGGGCCCTGATAACAGTTATGTATGGCAAAAAGCAGGCTCAAGTGATACCATTTCAAAAGATTCAGTGTATCATGTATCCGAAGAAGGAACATACAATGTAATAGTCACAGATAATTCAACCGGATGTATCGCCAAAGACACAGTAGATATTATACGACTCATAGCAGACATAGGAGTATCCGGTATTGCATCTCCTCAAAGCGATTGTGAGCTGGGTGACAGCGTTCCGGTTGCCATTGAAATCACAAATTATGGTACGGATACCATTCGTGCCAATTACCAGGTTGTTGCCGGATATCAATTTGATGGAGGATTACCGGTTTCCGATACATTCATGATAGCGGATACCGTTTATCCAGACAGCACATATATCCATTATTTTGATTCGGTTGAAAACATGACTGCTGTAAAATCCTACAACTTTGTAGCATATATTGATACCATACTGACCACATACAAAAAAGATGACACCACAGCAAATGATACCGTGAACATGAATGTAAATGTCTGGGGATATCCTACGTTTACAATTACTCCTCAGGATACAGTGCATGTAGGATTTACCTTCCGCCTGAACGCACGCCAGGGCGATACAACGTATAAATATTTTTACTGGGAAGACGCTTCTACAGATTCCACTCTCGTAATTGACACGGTTGGTTATCCTGATTATTATACGGTTACAATAGCCGATGTGCATAACTGCCCGGCAGTGGATTCATCTTTGGTAACCTTGGTCATCCCGGATGTGCGGGTCACTGAAATAATAACCCCGTCCAATACATGTGGTGACTTGTCCAATGAACCCATAAAAGTTGAAGTAACCAATGTCGGTACAGATACCATCCGGGCTGTCACGCCTATCCCGGTTGTATACCAGGTCAATACCGGCCCGGTTGTAAAAGATACTATCACGCTTGCAAGCAACTTTTATCCAAATGATTCATTGACATTTACATTCAACGACTCTTTGAACTTTGCAGCGGGCAACACATTTGAATTTAAATCATATACAGCCATGGCCAGAGATTCTGTGAAAAGCAATGACACCCTTGCCACTCAAATAACAACATATATATTGCCTACGGTTGACCTTGATTATGGAGAAGACGATACCACGTATTATGATATTGCACAATACACCCTTGATGCAGGAGCAGGGTTTACAGGGTATCTATGGCACAATAATGATACAACACAATCATTTGCCTTGAATCCCTCCTCCTTTACAGGTAATGATATGTATGCTGTTACTGTAACAGACATGAATGGTTGCATAGCATCTGACCAGATTAGCATAAAACTCATATATACCGACATTTCTGTTTTAAGCATTCAGATGCCAGACACCTCCTGCGGATTAACAAATAATGACCCTGTGGAAGTACTTATGAAAAACAGCGGTACAAGGCCTTTAACATCAGGAGACATCTCTATGAGCTACTCTGTAAACCAGGGCAATTTGGTGCAGGAAACATTCCCGGTAACAGATATTTCCGATACCATTTTCCCCGGCAATACATTTGTATATCAATTTGATTCGGCCTATTTGAATAAAAATGTCGGGTTGTTTGAATATGAAGTTATTGCAAAAATATCCAATGATATAATAACCGGAAACGACACCGCCGAAAAAACCATTTATTCAGAGGGGATGCCGTCAGTAGTTTGGAATTATCCCGGAGATACAGCATATGTTGCATTCCCCCATAATCTAAGTCTGGCACAGTCGTATGATGCTTACCTCTGGCAGGATGGATCAACCAATCCTACATTTGAAGTGAGTGCAAGCGGGATGTACTATGTAACTGTATACAATACAGCAAATTGTAGTGCCAATGACTCGATCTATATCATTGAGTCATTTACAGATGTTGAACTCACATCAATCACACTCCCCGATACTGCTTGTAATATCAATCAATCACATAATATGAATGTAACATTTACCAATACCGGGACCCAGACACTAAACACAAATGACATCCGGTTGAGTTATATCATAAACGGAGGGGATGTTTTAACAGAAACATTCAGGATTACAGATATAACCGACACGGTTGCTCCGGGTGAAACATTTAATTATGCATTTGATTCAACCATAGCACTTTCACAACATGGTACATACAAGTATAAAATCATATCATCAACTGATAATGATAGTATTTACTATAATGATACCCTCACAAAAAATGTTTATTTACATGGTATTCCTGATATTGGATGGAATGGTGATACGGTAACAACAGACCTTCCTTATGAAATAACCATTTCGGGAAGCTATGCTTCTTATCTATGGGGAGATGCGTCTACTGATTCAACATACACGGCCAATGCAATGGATCATTATTATGTTACAGTAACCAATTCCAAAGGCTGTTCCAGCAACGACTCCATTTTTATTGAAATTTATTATGACGACATATCCCCTGTTTCATTAAGGCATGATACGGTTTGTGGAATAACAGATATGTATCCGCTTGAAGTGACCCTGAAAAACAAAGGGACCAATATACTAACATCTAATCTGGTTACCATTAGTTACATGTATGACCAAAGCAACAAAGTAACCGAACAATTCCAGGTAAATGCGATTCCGGGCGGAACAAATGTATATCCTGACGAAACATTTGTTTATACATTTGATTCTGTGATACAACGCAATGGCCCGGGGAATTTGGATATTCAGGTCGTCACAACACTTTCAGGCGATTTATTCATACGAAATGATACACTTGACGAAACTGCATACTTATTGGGTGCCCCGAAAATACAATGGGAAACAGCGAATGACACACTTGAAACGTCGTTCCCACATACATTGAGTTTAACAAATTCTTACCAGGCATATTTATGGAATGATGCGTCTACTGCCTCTACCCTGGAAGTTACACAGGAAGGTTTATATAGTGTAACAGTAACCGCATTGAACCAATGCAAGGCAAAAAGCTCATTATTTGTTGCTCCTGTAGGCATTGAAGAATTAACAAATGATCATTTTGATCTGAATATTTACCCTGTTCCTGCTCATGAATTTTTCAATGTAGAACTGAAGGCAGATAAAAATATGAACTTAATGCTCAAGATGTATAACACACAAAACCAACTGGTGTATGCTTCAAAATACCAAAACCAACGATACCTTTCCGAACAATTGGATGTGAGGCATTTGGCGCCCGGACTGTACTATCTTGTCATTTCAAGTGATGAAGGATATATGCTTCGGAAAATCATGCTGGAATAGTAAGCTGCATTTATTAATCATTTTGTATGAAAACAGCTTGTCTCAGCTTTTCAAGCCTGCGAAACAATTGTCCGGCTGTTAACACGAAAAACGTGTTTACCTTAAGGCCTGCATTTTTAAATGCTGCCACAACCCATGTATTACATGTCCGAAAAAGATGATACTTTCGTTTTGCAAGATAAAAATTCGCTGCCTTTCCATAAGCTGTACTGGGAATTATGCTGTTCAATGAATCGCGCTGAAAACTAGTTGAAATATACGTGCACAGTGCATTGAATTGTATGCTGTCCAACACAATCTGCATTAGATTTGCATGCTTGTAATAATACTTCACAGAAGAACGTATCCCTGTATATTTAATAACAGCGGTTGTTGGGAAAAGAACAGCCCTCAGAGCGAGTCCAATGCCCGGATCTATAGCTTGATAGTACAGCTCGTCTCCCCAGCTAATATCAATATAAGAGTATTTTTTATATTTCCCGATTCCGGGACAGATATCAGGAGATATCTCCGATGTCTTCAATACAATTCCTGTATGCCATGCCTCCTGAGCTACATAAACCGTATCTTTTGCAGAGGTATGGTTTATGCATAAAAGCATACCAATACCTAAAATGATAAAGGCTGGTTTAAAAAATTTATCCTGTCTATTCAGCAAATATATATTCTTATTTATTGTTTAATCAATAATATTGTACACATGATCTTTATTTCCTTGCTCACAACCAATCCTTCAGAAAAAGACCTGTTCCAATCCACATCATAATCAAACCTGTTTATTGTTCCAGAGACCACAAATGCTGCTTTGGCCTTATCATCCGACTTAACCAGGCCATTGTATTTAACATTAAATTCTTCTGTCCTTGTTTCTCCTTTAATGGTGAGTTCTCCAATCATTTTATACTTCTTTTCCCCTATTTTTTTCATGGAAGTAGATTTGAAGTGTATCTCAGGATATTGCTCTACATAAAGAAAGTTCCGGTCATTTTTTAAGTGATTGTCGCGTTTTTCATTATCCGTATCTATGCTGTTTGAATACATGACAATATTGACATCTGCACCGACAAATCCCTGGCCTTCTGTTATGACTGTCCCTTTATACTCTGTGAATTGGCCATAAACATCATTAATACCCAGGTAAACCACCTTGAATTGTATCTTGCTATGATCTTTGTCAATCTTCCATTTCGTACTATCGGCAGCATTTACAAGAGAAAACGAGAGGATCATTAAGATTGCTATACATACATTATTTTTATTCATGACACATCATTTTTATTCTTAATAGAGAATTCAAAATCTATGCCATAGATTTAATTGCCAAATTCCCCGCATACGCTGCCAACATCCCCAAAAACACACTGATACTGATATACAAAGCAGTATATAAAAAAGCTGAATTTTTTAAGAGCAAAATATTTTCTTGTGCAAACGTCGAAAATGTTGTAAAACCTCCACATATGCCTACCATCAAAAACAGCCTCCATTCTGTATTGAGCAAAAGACCTTTTTCCGTTAAGCCATAAAAAAGGCCTATAAGAAAACATCCTGCAATATTCACTACAAGCGTTCCAAAAGGAAAAGGGGACACAGCAAAGCCATTAATGAGCTTAGAAACTAAAAACCGCAATACACTCCCGACAAATCCTCCTGCTCCGATATAAATAAGATGTTTGATCATATATAAAAGTTCTTTATGTGCACGGCAATTAACAATTTTGTGCCTGTCTTTTATGTAACTACTTTTCCAAAGTTCAAATTCGAGGCGTGTGAAGAATCTAAACCGGAGAATACCGGAGTATTTGAAGATTTAGATTTCGAGCAACAACGAAGGAGTTGGACTTTAGAGACAAACACTATTTAGAAATACTGTTCAATACAGTATATCCAGTCAGTTTGTCTTTTTTGTCGTATGTTTCAGTCCTTACCACTCCAACGCCTTCAACATACCAATCAATGGTTTTTGACTGTGCAGTTACAAAACTGGCTTTGGTCTCAATATTGGAGCTTATTTTAGCAGCATTAAACGTGCCTGCTGGTGTTGTAATGTCTTCTATAGCCATCACATTTCTGTTTGTGATTTTGGTTTTATTTGTAATGACAGTAGGCCCTGCTTTAATGTTTATTGTTATGCTTCCTTCGTCTAATGTTTGTCCGCTTTCCAAATTAGCAGGAATCCACATTTCTTCCACTTCAATATCCATATCCATGCCCTGATATGCCTCTGTTTGTTGATTGCTTATTAAACTATTCATATCAACAAAAAATTTACCTCCGGAACATTTGAATTGCATGTTGGTTTGGTGAATTACTTGTTTATTTTCATCCAACAGTTTCTGGTGAATAGTGTAATATGTTGTATCTCCTTTCGTTTCTACAGATCTTACTGTTGTTTTGGTAATGCCGGTGAGTTTATCTTTTTTATCATAATTATAAAATTCCAGCTCGGTTCCTTCTTGTTCAGGAAGGTAAACCGTACATTCCTGGGCCTTCAAGCCGTTGAATCCGGTAAATAAAATGACAGTGATAATGGTGGTTAATATTTTTTTCATAATTTAAAATTAATTTGGTTAATGGCTTAAAAGTAATAAATAATTTATGCTTGTAAATCATATTCATAATAAAAAACCGTCACATCATCTCAATCTTTACCTTTCAATTATTAAGTCTTATCTAAGTGCAATGCAGGCAGATTAATTATTTTTCCTGTCTTTTTTTTCTTTTCCGGTCATGCTCATCAAGCAATATTTTCCGCATGCGGATAGATTGAGGAGTTACTTCCACATATTCATCTTCTGCGATGTATTCCATTGATTCTTCCAATGAAAATTTAATGGCCGGTGCAATGGATGTTTTTTCATCTGATCCGGAAGCACGCATATTGGTGAGTTTTTTGGTTTTAATCACATTCACCACCAGGTCGTCTTCGCGAGTGTTCTCTCCTATTACCTGTCCTGCATATATTTGTTCATTGGGATCAATAAAAAACCTGCCTCTGTCTTGTAGTTTATCCAATGAAAATGCTATAGATGTACCGGTTTCCATGGCAATTAAAGCGCCTTTGCGTTTTTCGAGTATATCTCCTTTCCATGGCTCATATCCTTTAAATCTGTGAGAGATCACTGCTTCTCCTTCACTGGTTGTTAAAATCAAATTGGTTAATCCGATCAATCCTCTGGCCGGTATTTTAAATTCAAGGCTTGCCCTGTCATTTTTGTTCTTAATGCTCATTAAATCGCCTTTACGTTTGGTTACAAGTTCAATTACTTTCCCGGAAAATGATTCGGCTACGTCAATGTAAAGGAGTTCAATCGGTTCGTGCTTATGTCCGTCAACTTCTTTAATAACCACCCTGGGTTGGCCTAATTGCAGTTCATACCCTTCTCTTCTCATGGTTTCAATCAGGATAGACAAATGAAGGATTCCGCGTCCATAAACCATTAATTTTTCGGGAGACTCTGTTTCTTCTACCCTTAATGCCAGATTTTTTTCTGTTTCTTTAAACAAGCGTTCCCTCAGATGTCTTGATGTAACATATTTGCCTTCTTTTCCAAAAAAGGGAGAGTTATTGATGGTGAATAACATGCTCATTGTAGGTTCATCAACAGATATGGGTTTCAATGCTTCAGGGTTTTCTAAGTCTGTTATAGTATCACCTATTTCAAAATTATCCATTCCCATAAGAGCTACGATCTCACCGGATGCAATTTCATCTTTGGTTTTTTCTTTGCCCAATCCTTCAAATAAATATAATTCTTTAACCGTTGTATTATGTATTTCTCCGTTCCGTTGCACCACAGCAACCTGTTCTCCTGTCCTGATGCTTCCTCTGTGAACTCTTCCAATGGCAATACGTCCGGTATATGATGAGTAGTCGAGTGAACTGATTTGCAGTTGCAGTGGCCCGGGGTTTTTTTCAGGAGGGTCAAAGTATTCTAATATTTGATCCAGCAAATACGAAACATCATTGGTTGGTGTTTTCCAGTCGGGCCCCATCCATCCTTCTTTTGAAGAACCATAAACAGTAGGAAATTCGAGTTGTTCTTCATTGGCATCCAATGAAAACATTAATTCAAATACTTGTTCATTAGCATCTTCTGGGTTGCAATTGGGTTTGTCAACTTTATTGATCACGACCATAGGTTTTAATCCCAGTTCCAATGCTTTCTGGAGGACAAAGCGTGTTTGCGGCATTGGCCCTTCAAATGCATCTACAATCAATAATACACCATCTGCCATGTTCAATACCCGTTCTACTTCTCCTCCAAAATCAGAGTGTCCGGGGGTGTCAATAATATTAATTTTTGTTTCTTTGTATCTTACAGAAACGTTTTTGGATAATATAGTTATCCCTCGTTCCCTTTCCAGGTCATTAGAATCTAAGATTAAGTCCTGTACTTCCTGATTTTCTCTGAATAATTTTACCTGATGTAATATTCTGTCAACCAACGTGGTCTTTCCATGATCCACATGGGCAATGATCGCTATGTTCCGTATTTCCATATATAATTCCCTGCTATTTTTCAAAGCTGCAAAAATAGTTAAAATATCTGTTTATATTTTATTTAATTCTCAATATTGATTTCCATGGCTCTATTCTAAACCATGTTTGATAAACTAAAATACATTGTGTTTTGAGGAATCACCAGAGAAAATATGGTACTACCCTTATTTTAGTGGTTAAACAAAACACTGTTTAAATATAGTTGTAAATGTGGTTGAGATATAGTTTAAATATTGCAAATACAACATATAAACTACATTAAACTATATTTCAACTACATATAAACAAATTGCAGGTTATCATTAAATTCGTGGTAGAACCTTTTTCTCATTTATTTGGCTTCGTTACAAATACCCGAATTGCTGCATTACCTCTTTATGATCGTGAATGATTTGATTGGCTTGTTGTGGGTTCAATTCATCTTTCCATGATCCGATTTTTCCTTTTCTGAAAAAAGACACTGACCTGGATGATTTTTCAGAAAAGCCTTTCTCTTTTTCCTGCTTTTGCAATTCGTTGATATTACTGTGTTGGATAGCCCTGAAAATTTCTTCATCCGGCTTGTCCAGTCCCAATGTATCTAAGGCTTTTTTAAATGTTTCAAATGTTTGGGTTACCATATCTTCATATTTTACAATATACACCGGAAGGGTAGATTGTTCTGTCCAGCTTTTGACATGGCCACTCCACGTCAGAAGTTTTTGAGTAAGTTGATTATGCATTTTTTGAGGATTCCCGCAAAACGAATATCCCGGGTCATTCATTATCTGTATCATCTTATCAAATGAGCATGCGGAATGATAAGCAAAAGAAACAGCTACATCCAGGGGATTTCTGATAAAATAGACAACTCCTTTGGTCGCTTCTTGCGGAATTAATGATTCTCCCCTGCCGGTTGTAATGTATGCATCATGAATTTTTTGATAAATCAGTTCCTTAGCCTGTGCAGAAAGATGTTTATACACCTCCGGACGCAGGTTAAGAATTTCGTTGAAGGTTAATTCTGATGAAGGAACCCCGGTTACTTCATCAAATATTTTCCGGCTGCTGGCCATTAAGCTAATGGAAAGATTATTGATATCAGCGGGCCGGTCATTTTGATTAAGCAGGTTTGCTAAAAATACTCTAAACCATGTATTTCCTGATTTTGGGTATGATGCCAACCAATAAATATTACCCGGTCCATTCATGCGTTCTCTAATTTTTTGAGGTCATTATCTATCAATTCCATCAGCTCCTTTACCCTGAAAGAATCATTGGGCCGGAATATTTTAGCCACATGTACATGTTTTGCCAGTTTATTTATCAGGGAAAAGTGCTCTTGTGCTTTTCCCAAACCTTTTAAATACTGCCACCTGTAGGTGTTGTTTTTCAATGCATTAAATTTATCTATTCCTTTTAATGGATTCAACATAAAATCCGGTTGATTATGTGTTCCTAATATATAAATTTTTTGTACAGGCAATGCCCGGTTGTAATATCCTTTTTCAACAGGGATCCCAAATTTTTGAATTCCCTCGCGGAGGATGCGCCTGCTTAAATGCACACTCCCAAACTGCCGGATGGTATCTGCCCATAACTTCATTTGGGGAAATCCGGGATAAATTATTGGAATATTTTTGTCATCTATATTAATCACACTGATATCATCTGAAATAACATTTACACCTTTATTCAGATAGGCTGTTGCCAGAGTTGATTTACCTGCTCCCGGTATGCCGGAAAAAATGACTGCATATCCGGCTTTTTTTATTGCACTTCCATGAACAGGAAGTAATCCTCTTTGTATCAATAATGCTCCCATTACAGGGCCTAATAAAAACAATCGTATTTCATTATCTGCAACAGAGGGATTGTTTTTTTCAATAAATATCTCTTTCCCATCTTTTACCAGATAGTTTGCAATTTGGTCTATTTTTAAAAGAAACCGGCCTGGTTTTGCTTCAAACCTGACGCCCTTGCTCTGAGGATTTTCAAGAGATTCCGGCACATGAGCAAAACGGATTTTAACATGTGATATGCACTCCCCTTCTTCCAACTCTTTAAAAGGCAACTCCGACTCAATGTTAATCCCAAAAGCCTTGTAATAACTTGTAGACTTCATATGTTTATTTTTTATTTAATGCTCAATATTAATTTTTTTACTCCTCATTAGATAAAAAAGGAATATAAGTGGCATAAGGGTTGCATGTGTATGAATGCAGAGTTTTCCACTCTCCCTTATTTCCGTTATATCCTCTTAAAATCATGTTTGTGTGTAAAATTCCTCGTTCAAAGTATTTTATTGATTCACTCATACAACTAAATATCTATGTTTTGTATTATACAATATTTTAAAACCCTGAAATTACAGTAGAATTGTACGTGATTTAATTTTCAGTAAATTTTTCTATTGCTCAAAACTATTTAATTCTCATTGAAATTACATTTATTAAATTGATTTTTAAAGGATTTATTAAAAAAAATTTGAATTTTAAAAAAAAACAATTACTTTTATTCCAACATTAATACATGTTTAACTGATGCAAGATACAGTGACAAACAAAGGCATATTTTATAAGGGACTATTTGACCATAAAAAAAACGATAGTATACTTAAAGAATGTACAGGCATTTTGCAAAAAGAGTCATTCTCTTACAAAATATCTAAACGTATTTATACTGTCATTGAAGAATGCCTGACAAACCTTCACAAGCATACTTTTGATCATTTTTCACATGACACAGGTGAAGATGAATACCCTTCTTATATTAGAATGGAAATAAAAAACAATCAAAATGAAGTATTGATTAGTTGTGGAAATATTGTAAGCAATGAAGACAAAAAAAAGCTTGAAAGTATTATTGATTATATAAATCATTCTGATAAGATTGCCATAAAAAAACTATACCAGATAAGGCTCCGGGAAGAAAACCTCTCTGCTAAGGGAGGAGCAAATCTCGGCCTCATCACCATTGGAAGAATGTCAGAACAACATATTCATTATCACTTTGAAGATGTTTGTAAGGATTGCTATTATTTTACAATGAAAATAACAATATGTGTTTGACCTTATAATAATTAAATATGGAGCGATTTGAAATTCCAGAAGGTGATAAAACACCTAAAGTATTAATTTTACCTGAACAGAAAGAAATGCTAATAGAGGGCAATTCCAGACCGGAAGATGTAAGAACATTTTATCAGCCCATCATTGAAAAACTTGAAGATTTCCTGTTTTATTTGCATAAAGAGGATGAATCATTTACTATATATTTTAAAATGGGGTATTTTAATTCCTCCTCAGCCAAATTTATTGCAGACGTTTTGTACCTGATTGTAGAATATGCTGAAAAAGGGCTTCCAGTCACCATTAATTGGTATTATGAAAAAGAAGATTGTGACATGAAAGAAGCAGGAGAAGAATTTTCTGATATGATAGGGTTTCCGTTTAAATATATAGAAAACTAACATTAAAATATGTTACTTAAATTTCATCTTTATTCCTACTTGTTTATTTCGTTAATTCATCCCTGAATTTTTCATTCTAAACATCAAATAATAATCCGTTTCATCAGGAAATTCGTATTTAATCCAATTTAAAAAAAGCTTCTTTTTTTTAGCTTATAATTACGAATTTAAAATTATTTTTTATATTTGTTAATAATTAAATAATTGTTATTTCTTTAATGACGTGAAAAAAATGATCTATATGAAAAAATTAAAATTACTCGTTTTTCTTAATATTTATTGTGCTATTGTTATTTCACAAAAAGTTGATTTCAATAATTATAGCCCATTAGCTTCAAATGGAAAAATACCTCAAGACTTTTACACTTCCGCTGAGACAAAAGCAGAAAAATACACATATAAATATTCACGCGGCCGGGATGCAAAATATGAAAAAGACTTCTACAACAAGAGCAGTTATTATCTAAACAGGTTTTTTTGTACCGGTAATGTAGTTTTTGGCGATAAGGTTACCAACTATTTACGCGCTATAGCAGATGAAATTTATAAAAATGACCCTTCTTTAAGAAAAAAAATATCCATTTATACTTCAAAAGATGCTTCTGTTAATACATTCATTCATCCCGGAGGAAAAATTTTTGTGAATATTGGATTGATTGCCCAACTTGAAAATGAAGCCCAACTGGCATATATCTTAGCTCATGAAATCAATCATTATAAAAATAACCACATGCTTGATACCTATATAGAAAAACAGGACATAATAGAAAGCGAAGATGATTATGAAGACCTCAATACGTCTGATAGAGAAAAAGCATATTTTAGCTTTTCTAAAATCCAGGAAAAAAAAGCTGATGAAAATGCGCTTGAAGATATTTTAAAAACCGACTATTCAAGTTTCGAATCTATTGGCGCAATGAATATCTTAAAATATTCATACCTGCCATTTGATCAAATTGATTTTGATGTATCCTTTTTTGAAAGAGAAGATTATAAATTCCCGGATAAACTAAAATTAGACGAAATAAATAGTATAACCGTTGAAGAATATGATGATTCAAAAAGCACTCATCCAAACATTAGAAAAAGGATAGAAGCCATTGAAAGTTTGTTGGAAAAAAAAGGGAAATCCGGGGAAGAATTTATTGTTAGCGAAGAAACCTTTTACCTCATAAGAAAAATCGCAAGGTACGAATTAATAAACTTGTATATTGTTGACAGAGAATATTATAAAAGTGCATACTGCGCTTATATGTTACTACAGGACGATCCGGATAGTGATTATCTACAACGATCAATAGGATATTCATTATATGCTTTGGCTAAACACAAAAACTTCATCAATAATATAGACACTGCCGAAACTATAAATGAATATACATACGGATCCTATAAATACAAAGAAAAAAAATATAAAAATCTATTTGAATTTCAAGATTATAACGAAATAGAAGGCTCATCGCAACCATTTTATTATTTTATCAATAAATTAGAGCCTAAAGAACTTGCAAGCATTGCTGTCCGGTATAATTGGGAGCTTGCAAATGAACACCCTCAGAATGAATATCTTCAAGAATTGGCTGATTCATCTTTAAAAGAATTGGTATTGCATAACAAAATGAATGAAGGCGAATATTTCAAAAAAACACAAAAAGAACTGCTAAAGAAGACTGACACTTCAAAGACTGCTTTAAAATCACTAAGTAAATATGAAAAAATTGCAAAAAAGAAAGAAATTGAAGAAGTAACTACCAATAAAGCATTCCATAAATTTACATTCGTGAGCCTTTTTGAAGATAAAGAATTTACCGATAAGTTTGAAAACTTTGTTAAAATCCGAAAAGAAAAGGAATCCGGAGAAGACAAACAAAATTTAGGAGAAAACCTACAAAAAGAAAAAGAAAAAAGATACGAGAAAGAAAAGCTAATCAAAAAGAAAGGACAAGCTTTAGGTATAAATAAAATAATTATTGTAAATCCTTTTCATTACCGAATAGATATAAGAGATGATGATGATTATAAACTAAAATACCATAAATCTGAAAAACGCCGGCTTGAATTTTTTGACCTATTAAATTCATGCGCAGATGAAATTGATGGCTTTTCAATTGAAACAATACATCCACTCGCATTAAGCCGCAATGAAGTAGATGATTATAATAATTATTCTCGCTTACAACAATGGTATTATGAATTATATAACCAACGTAGCCCTTATATTACTTTCTTATCCAGTCAGAAACCATTCATTTCTGATTTGGAAAATACATATAACACAAGCGATTTCCTATGGACAACATATTATAATAAGATAGATAATAACGTATCTGCTCTGGAAGTTTATTATGCTATTATTTCAATTGGCATTACACTCCCCTTTTTAATTGACGATTTTATAAAATCCAACCATAATATACATTTTTCTTATCGACTTTATGATATTAACCAAGATGAAAATAATGGTGAATTGTTTAGAGATTTTAATTCCTTTTCATGTTCAAGTGATGCAAATGATCATATAAAGTCTATTATTTACGATTATTTTTATCAAACATCTTCAACTCGATAGTGTATTATTTCATTTAAATATTAAAAAGAACATACATATGAACCGAGCCATGACAAAATTTTTGACACACACCCACATGATTATTAAAATCTACTTAGATTGCATTAAGTCAGCAAATTAAACTCATGGCGAGCTCCATATGACCTTTGAAAATCAAAATATAAACATATGAAAGTAAAGCAATTCATTTTAATAAGTTTTTCCTTTGTTATAACAACTACCACCTTTAGTCAAAAATCTCCTGGCTATTTAGGGAAAAGGTTTGAAATTAATTACGACCTGAGCTTTTTTTTAGCAGCATTCAATCCCAATGCAAAAGGGTATCAAGCAAAAACTCCTTATGACAATGATGCTATAACAACAACATCATGTCCTTTAAATAAACGTCATTCATTCAATGCTTTTTATACTATATCGCGTAAAACAAGTCTCGGATTAGATGTGGTTTTTTACAAAACAGGGGTAGACCTTTCTGATACTTATTTTTATTATAAGGTAGATGATTATGAGCAATCATTTTACCCTAGTTATTACTTTCCTGTAAGTGCTTTTGAAATAGGCCCTAGTATAAAAATATTCGATAAATATTTATCTCCAATGGGGACTTATTTTAAATTAGGCGCCTCTCTATTAACATATAAACCAATTATTGATAATGTGAATGATATATATGAAGATGTTGAAGATGAAGCAACATCAATTAATAAGATTAGATATGAAGATTCATATTCTGATTTTGTTTTTACGCTTGAATATGGAAACCAACGGATTATTAAAGATGCTGTATTTTTTCGTTATTCCATCGGTAGCCATATCCCAATTGGGAGTATGATTGAATCAACGAATGTTTATGAACCAGATGATAAAATCAAACATGCTTCTGCAAAACGGTTATTTCATATGAATTGGCTAATGCTTAAGATAGGTGTAGGCGTATTGCCTTTTTGAACTTCAAAAGTATTAATTTCAATTCCAAAATGTTAATCCTTGTGGTCTGGAATAAAATCCAGATTTTATAAATACTCATTATCTTTTTTTTGCTACTTTTGCGTTTGCTACCAAAAAAAAGGCTAATGATATTGAGTAACTTAACAGCTATTTCTCCCATTGACGGAAGATATAGAAATAAAGTCAATGAACTTGAACAGTATTTTTCTGAATTTGCATTAATCAAATACAGAATTAAAATAGAAATTGAATATTTTATTGCTCTGTGCAATATTCCTTTACCTCAATTATCTAAACTTGATGAAAATCAGATTGATACGCTCAGGAAAATGTACCTGGATTTTTCTCCGGAAGATGCACAAAAAGTAAAAGATATTGAAAACACAACAAATCATGATGTAAAAGCAGTAGAATATTATCTTAAATCGCAATTTGAGGCCAATGGTTTGGGCCATTACAACGAATTCATTCATTTTGGGCTGACTTCGCAGGATGTTAATAACACGTCCATCCCTTTGTCTTTAAAAGATGCACTTGAAGAAGTATATTATCCTGTTATCAACAAATTAATAGAAATTTTAGATGAAAAAATAAATTCCTGGAAAGCATTTTCAATGCTGGCTCATACTCACGGACAACCTGCATCTCCAACTAATTTAGGAAAAGAAATAAAAGTATATCGTGAACGGATTGAAGAACAAGTTAAATTATTAAGACAAACACCTGTTTCTGCAAAATTCGGCGGCGCTACAGGTAATTTTAATGCACATCATTTTGCTTATCCTGAAGTAGACTGGATTGGCTTTGCTGATCAATTTGTTAATTCTGCTTTGGGCCTGTCAAGATCAAAAACGACCACACAAATAGATCATTATGACCATCTTGCTGCTATTTTTGATGCCATGAAACGAATTAATAATATACTGATTGACATAGACCGTGATTTTTGGACCTATATTTCCATGGAATATTTTAAACAAAAAATTAATAAAAATGAGGTGGGATCATCTACAATGCCCCATAAAGTAAATCCTATTGATTTTGAAAATTCAGAAGGCAATCTTGGTATTGCCAACAGCTTATTTGAACATCTTTCTGCTAAAATTCCCATTTCCCGTTTGCAACGCGACCTTACTGACTCAACGGTCTTACGAAATATCGGCGTTCCTTTTTCGCATACCTTGCTTGCAATCAAATCCTTATTAAAAGGGCTTGATAAACTGCTGGTCAACAAAGAAAAATTAGACCAGGACCTTAATGATAACTGGGGGGTGGTTACAGAAGGCATCCAAACAATTCTAAGAAAAGAAGGGTTTGCCAATCCTTATGAAATGCTTAAAAATATAAGCAGAACAAACAATAAAATAACCAAAGAAAACATTTTACAATTTATTGAAAATCTTAATATATCCCAGGAATTAAAAAATAAATTAAAATCACTAACTCCACACAATTATACAGGGATAGACCTTACTTAGTTTCTTAACAGCAAAATAAATGATTCATTTTTTCAAATATATTTTACCGTATTGGGGGAAATTATTGGTGAGCATTTTTTCCAATATTTTCAGCACGCTTTTTTCCTTGTTTTCCATCACCATGATCATTCCTTTTTTAAACATTTTATTTAAAAAGCAGGAAATGGTATATGAATCCGTCCCTTTTGAGTTTTCTGTAGATGCATTAAAAACCAATTTTTATTATTTGTTAAGCAAAATCATTACAGAAAGGGGTGGAGAAGCAGCCCTTTTGTTTGTAAGTATTGTTGTTGTTGTCATGGTTTTTTTTAAATCCGGATTTATGTACACCGGACGATACACAATGGCTTCCATGAAATTCAATATCATACGGGATATCAGAAACACTTTATATCATAAAATCATTTATTTGCCCCTTGCTTATTTTTCAGAAGAAAAAAAAGGTGACATTATCAGCAGGATGAGTGGAGATATCCAACAAGTGCAAATGTTTCTTGTAAGAAGCATTCATACATTGATCAAAAATCCAATCATGATCATTGTCTACATGTATTCCCTGTTTTTTATGAGCACTCAATTAACCCTGTTTGTATTGGCCGTGTTACCTGTTGCCGGATTTACAATTGGCCGCATCGGCAAAACATTAAGAAGCAAATCACTAAAAGGACAGCGCATATTAGGAGCCGTGATTTCGTATATCGAAGAAACATTGTTTGGAATCCGTATCATTAAAGCATTTAATTCCGAGACACATTCCATCCGGCATTTCAGAAAAAACAATCATTTGTTCACCCGGCTCATGAAAAAAATTGAACGCCGCCGTGTTTTAGCACATCCTGTAAGCGAACTCCTGGGAACACTTGTTATTGTTATGATCATGTATTTTGGAGGGAAAATAGTATTGTCAGGAACCGGAACACTAACCCCTGGTGCCTTAATAGGTTACCTGGTGATCTTCTCACAAGTGCTAAACCCTTCAAAAGGCCTTTCTACATTGTATTATGATATTCAAAAAGGCATTGCTTCTTACGACAGGATTAAGGAAATACTTGACATAGACAATCCCATAAAAGACAAACCAGATGCACGGGACATAACAGAATTTCAGCATACAATAAAATATGACAGTGTTTATTTCAGATATACGGATACAGATGTATTAAAAAATATAAATTTTGAAATAACCAAAGGGCAAACCATTGCTTTGGTTGGGCCTTCGGGTGCAGGAAAGTCAACTCTGGCAGATTTACTCCCCAGATTTTATGATGTAACACAAGGAACCATATATATTGATGGGGTTCCTTTGAAACATTTTAAAAAACATGCTGTCAGGGAAATGATTGGTATCGTTAACCAGGAAGCTATTTTATTTAATGAAACGGTTTATAATAACATTGCTTTTGGCCGTGCTAATGTAACTGAATCCGAAGTGATTGAAGCAGCCAAAGTAGCAAATGCTCATGATTTTATCGTTCAAATGGCACAAGGATACCAAACAAATGTTGGCGACAGGGGCATTAAATTATCCGGAGGACAACGCCAACGCATCACAATTGCCAGGGCTATTCTGAACAATCCTCCTATTCTCATTATGGACGAAGCGACTTCTTCTCTTGACAGTGAGTCTGAAAAACTTGTGCAAAATGCAATATTCAATTTAATGAAGCATCGAACATCTATTGTCATCGCACATAGGCTCTCCACGATCATGAAAGCAGATATGATTCTGGTCATGCAAGACGGAAAAATCATTGAAAGAGGAAAATACCAGGAATTATTAGACAAAAACGGCTTATTTACAAAATTACACAACAAACAATTTGATTGATCTCTAAATACATAACTATATTAAATGGTAGCTCGTTATAAACAAATCTTTTCTCCTTTAATCATTTATTTCGGCAAAAAAAAGGAAGCGGAAAAATTTTCGTCCCCTCCTATTTTAATCGGCGGCTGTGCACGATCAGGAACCACATTGCTCTTGTCTGTTTTGTCTGCACATCCACATTTGTTTTGTCACCCCTATGAACTTGGTGTTTTCAATTATTGGAAACAAACAAAAAATAATGCCCCGGAGCCATTACGACTTTACCGCCTCTACCGGAGTATTCTCTTAAACCGCATCCCCGGAACAGTTACACGGTGGTGTGAAAAGACTCCCCGGAATGTTAGACACATTGAAACCATTTTTAACTATTATTCCAATAATGTAAAATTCATTCATATCATCCGGGACGGAAGAGATGTTGTTCTTTCAAAACACCCGGATCATCATGATTATTGGGTTTCACCCGACAGATGGGTTCATGATGTTAAAACGGGGTTGAAATATATTGATCATCCCAATGTACTAACAATTTTTTATGAAGATTTGATCTTTACATTTCAAGAAACAATACATCAAATATGTACATTTGCAGGAGAGCCAACTGCTGATGAACTGATAAACTGGCATCAAAATTCAAAAATCAGAAAAAGCAATGCCTGGTCGTCTTCTGTTCAGGACCTGTTTAAATCTTCTGTCGGCAAATGGAAACTGCCTGAACATGCTGAAAGAGTGGCAGAATTCATGAAAAATCAGGAAGCAAAACAATTACTTTATGAATTAGGATATCATAAAGAAGATTTCAGGAGTCAGAATTCAGAATCAGTGTGAGATTAAGTGAAATGTGTGCGAAGCAATCTTCTTCCATCTTAGAAACGCTCATTTCCTTAATTCATCATCACTTTAAGAACTTTATAAACTCTATAACAAATACAAGTAAGTGAATATATTAATTGTACATAAAAACGGAAAAATACCCGTAAAACATTATGGCGGGACACAACGTGATATTTGGATACAGGGCAAAGAATTGGTGAAAATGGGCCATTCCGTAACATTTTTGGTGAAAAAAGGGTCAACCTGCCCTTTTGCGCAAGTAATTCCGTATAATAAAAACAAAACATTTGCCGAACAAATCCCATCAGATATTGATTTTGTGCACTTTCATTCGCCTGTAATCAATCCGGAAATAAACAAACCGTACATGGTGACAGTTCACGGTAATGGAAAGCCGGGAGAACAATTCGACCTGAATACCGTATTTGTCTCCAAAAACCATGCTGAACGGCATAATTCCGACCAGTATGTATACAACGGCCTCGATCTTGATGACCTGGGCCCTGTTACAATTAATTTTCCAAGAAAACATCTGATTTTTTTGGCCAAGGCCTCCCGTTCTGTTAAAAATCTTTCAGGGAGTATTGAAATTGCCGGTAGAGCAGGTAAAAAGCTTGCTGTAATCGGAGGAAGAAAATTAAACCTTAATCCAAATATAAAATACTATGGCCTCATTGGCGGAGCCAAAAAAAGCGCTGTCCTGCAAGCGGGTGATGCATTGTTATTTCCTATTTTATGGCACGAACCACTTGGCCTTGCCATTTTAGAAAGTTTGTATTTTGGATGTCCTGTATTTGGCACACCATACGGTTCACTACCGGAACTCATTACTCCCGAATTCGGATTCCTGTCAAACAGTAAAAAAGAACTGGTAGATGCTGTTCAACACCTGGGGCAGTACGACCGTAAAAAATGCCATGAATTTATTTGCGATCAATTTTCCGGACGAAAAATGACAGAAGATTACCTAAAGCTGTTTGAAAAAATCATGAATGGCAAAAAATTGAACAAACAACAACCCAAAACACTTATCACCAGAAAAAAAGGCCAATTATTTATGGATGAATAAAACACCCTTTTACATCAATATAAAAAAATGATTGTATTTGTCTATTACTTTTTCCTGATCATCACCTGTATAAGCGCTATCAGCATAAAACTCCTGTCCGGTATCTTGTTCTTTCAGTAAATCATCTAAGGGTTGCGAGTCATGAACAGAGACATCGGTAACTTTGTATTTATCAATTCACCCCGTTGGATATTTCATTTTTATTATGCAACCATTGTTTAATATAATTATCCTACGGGGTAAATTTACTTTTATTGTCAACTTTTGCATGATTTTTATACCTGTAAAACGTCTCGTTATTTTTTTTGTCCACCGGGCATCTATGTCTTTATGCCGTTTTTTGTTTGGCTTGTCATTCCATAATTCTTCGCCTCTGCCTTTTTTTATCATCTTATTTTACTCATATTATTGTTTTGTTTTAAAAAGGTATTCGTGAGGGCTTCGCCGTTCTTCCCTTGTATTCCGTTGGCGTGGTGCTACTGTAAAACTGGCATCTACCATTTTTCCTTCATTTATTATTAAACCTTTAGATTCGGGATGATGAGAAAATAACACAAAAATATCTCTAAACATCTCAAAATCAATTACAATATTTATCTTTTCTAAAAGATTTCCTATTGCTGATAATTTTTGATAGGTCTCTTGCTCATCAACTTAGCGAAGCGATTTCATGAACACCTTTGAAATATTGATATATGTGAATAAATAAACCTTTATTGCCCGGATTTTTTTATTCCAACAAAATAGTTCCTGAATTTATGTTTCTGTATTTTAATATAAGCTTTTTGCACATGTAATGTAAAGAATACATTTCCTCGACAAGTAATACCATAAAGAGTTATTAAAAAAAATTGAATTATAAATAAGTTTAAAATAATTATTATACTTTTGCACAATCATTCGGGTGATTGATTCTCAAAATATAATTTTTAATTTATTGCATACATGGGGGTATTATTTATCCACCTCATAATTAATGCTCATTAAATAACCATTTATTAAAATGAAAAGACTTTTTATTATTCTATTGGTAGTTTTTAGTTATTCTGCATATTCGCAGGAAAGATTAATTGAAAACACAACAATTTCAGAGTATTTTGGACAAATTGACAACGAGTTGTTTTTTATCCAGGAAAACGCTTCAGACGATTACGAATTATGGAAAACAGATGGAACAACAAATGGTACGGCTAAAGTCTTTACTTTTTCTTCTGAATCATATCTGTTATACCTGGCCACCTTGAACAATAAAATCTTATTTAGATGTGATGATGGTACACATGGAGAAGAATTATGGATAACCGATGGTACAACAAATAATACCAAATTGTTGAAAGATATCAATCCTGGAAGTGCCAGTTCTGGGCCTTCTTCTACTTCCCAAGACGGAATTTATAATGGCAAATTATATTTTGAAGCTAATGATGGTGTGAATGGAAATGAGATATGGGAAACTAACGGTACAAGCAGTGGGACAGTTATGGTGAAAAACATTGCTACCGGTGCATTTAGTTCCAATCCTCGTTCTTTTACTGTAGCCAATAATTTATTGTTTTTTGAGGCAACAGGAGACAATAGCGGCAGTGAATTATGGGTAACCAACGGAACAGAAGAAGACACACGCCTGGTAAAAGATATACATCCCGGTGGGTTTAACAGTTATCCGATGCATTTGACCAAATATGGAAATAAACTCATATTCAGTGCAACTGATGGAACTTCTCACGGCAGAGAAGTCTGGATAACCGATGGAACAACAGCAAACACCAATCTTATTAAAGACATTAATTCTACTTCTTCAGGTTCAATATATTCAGGCACTTGTCCCTTTGTTGCTTTCAATAGTAAAGTATATTTCTTTGCTAACGATGGCACAAACGGGTACGAGTTATGGAGTACCAACGGAACATCGGATGGTACTTCCATGGTTAAAAACGTAAACCCTGGATCAGCAAGTTCAGAGAATACTACTTCTCGTATTGTTAAATTGAATAACAATAAACTAATTGTCACTCTAAAAGACGGCACGCATGGCCAAGAGCCATGGATATTGGATGCCACTACAGGAAACCTTACATTATTAAAAGACATTACGAATGGAACAAGTACAAAGCTTTATCTTGACAAATCAGTTGTTATAAACGATAAAATCTATTTTGCCGGGAATGACAATATGCAATACTATGAGGAATTATGGGTAAGTGACGGCACTACATCAGGAACGAAGATGCTAATAGACATGGTTCCAGGAAATTTTTCATCATATCCTCATAATTTTAACAAACTTGGAGATACACTTGTTTTTTCAGCTACAGATCCTGATCAGCATCGTCATCTTTATGCATATAACACATTATCACCTTTAAAGCCTCTGCTTAACGTAATAGACGGAACGGGCAGCGGGTTTTATGATGTAGGGAATACAGTTACTATATCTGCAGTTCCTCCCCGCGATAATAAATTATTTGACAGGTGGATAGGGGACGTTTCTTCCCTGTCTGATACCCTACAAAGTCCCATTACATTCTTAATGCCTGATGAAAACATCAATATTACAGCAGAATTTGTCCGGGGAAGTGAATTAACTATAGAAAACGGGACTGGTAGTGGCTTATATAAGCCAAGCCAGATTGTTCAAATAACTTCTGTTTTGCCACCTGAAGGAAAAATATTTGATAAATGGTCAACAGGTTACGAGCATCTCTTGACAGATGTTAATGCTGCTTCTACAACAATTACACTACCTGGTTATAGTACAAATATAACAGTTACGGCATTGTTTAAAGATGCCCCCATTGATACATTTACTCTTATTGTAAATAATGGAACCGGATCAAATAATTATTTAGCTGGTGATGAAGTGCATATATCAGCTAATGAACCTCCTGAAAATATGGTGTTTGATAAATGGTCCGGAGACACCAATACTATTATAGATATTTATTCTTCTACTACTACATTAATAATGCCAGAAAAAAACATAGATATTTCACCAATATATCAAGATACTTCAAACGCACAAAATGAAATCTTACATGTCATTGCCAGCGACGATTTGTTTAAAGTCTTTCCCAACCCGGCAAAAAATTACATTAATATCGTAAGTGAAACATGCATCGACATGATAGACATAAAAAATATGCATGGAGAAATTATAAAAATTATAAAAGACCCCATGCATTACAGATATATTGATGTTTCTAATTTGAAAACCGGGATGTATTTTATATCCTTTAAAAATAAAAATATGTATTCTACACAAAAACTAATTATTCATTAAATTTTTTTAAAAGGGTTAGTATCTGTACACAGCTGCCATCTCTATCCCTGATTGAGGCATTTCATCACTGTTCAACAAAAAGACATTGCTATTATGAGTTATGGCATTGATTGCTGTAAGGTTTATCAATTCAATATCAGATGGATGTTTATTTTCATGCCGTTGGACCTGATCATTGGTTTCATTATAAGAACCCCATAAAAATGCCTTGCTGTTTACGTATAATGTATCTGTTTTGCCTGCTTTAGTATTATATAATATTTCTTCAGGGATATCAGATTTATTGGTTGTTTCATGGTATTGTTTCACCGCTTTCTGTTTATCCCTCGCATAATAATTTTTAATGATATCCCATGCTTTTTCTTTTAATTCATAAGGTGATTGGTTTTGGGGGCTTTCGCAGATATGTTTATCTAATATAGGGCTATATGAAGATATATCTTTGTAAAAAGAAAAAATATAATCAACAGATGCAATAATCAAGGGTATCCCCTTGTTTTTAATCGCCTTTAAGAGTTCACGATCTACATATCTTAAAAATTCTTCTATTTCTTTCTTATTTTCTTCTGCACCCCTAAATTGTGCTTGCTGTTTTATTCCTCCCTGTATATGTGCTCCTTTATGCACATACATCTCATTTTTATAATCTTGCCAACCCAAAGCGGTTTCCAATTTTTGAGGTACAAAATTTTCAATTTCAATTTTAGAAATATTAAACCGATCTCCCTTATACAGATGTACTCCATGTAATTGCAAAGCAAGTACATAATATGTACTGTTTTTAGTTGATGTTTCTAAAAAGGGTAAAATATAAAATTCATTCCCAATATAGGTATAATTTTGTGTTATCCCGGGAACAACATAATATTCAAAAAAATTATCGTTCAGGAATATAGCCATGCCGTCCCATGTTTGATACAATAAAAGAGAGTCGGATAATAATTCTTTGACAGGGGCAACATATGTATCAATTTCTTTTTGCTTCATCCCCCTGTTAAGAAGTTCCTTTTCTGCTTCTTTTAATTGGGAATCTAATTTTTGGGCATTTGTAGCGTCTTTTGTCTCTTTAAAAGATGAGATATAAATTGAAATTGAATTCTTATGTTTCTGCTGTATTAATTTTTCCAACGCTTCGCTATTTTTACTTTTCATAATTACATCTTTTTTTAGTTCCTAAATCTTTTTTATATTATTTTTAAAATTTCAGCCCGTATTTGATCAAGTCCTTCATTTATCTCTTTATTTACTTTTTCTACAGGCAACTTTTTAATGGTCGCTATTTCGTCCGTGCTCATCTGTTCAATCAGATATAAATCAATAATATTATGTTTAAGTGATGGCATTTTTGAAATTTCCCTTTCAATGATTTGGTCAATTTCTGCTTTATTGACCGATGCATATATTCTATTGATTTGTTCATCTTCTACTGCACCTGTTAGTACTTCGTCGGCACTATACATTTCCATGGGTTTTGTTGTCCTCATCCCTTCCAATTCTTCCAGAGGCATTTCTTTTCCTTCAGTGTTCATTCCATAGTTTTCTCTCATTGATTCATATTCCTTATCCACGTATTCATCAAGATCATTTACTTCTTCATTTGCTTCCAGTTCTTCGTGTACTTTGTCTTTTAAAATTTCACCTGCTTTTTGATAGATCCATGAAATCATGTCAATATCATGAGGCTTAGAATCAAAATGTTCAAATAAATGAACATACAATTCATCAATAATATCTTTTGCATTAAATTCACCTTTATTGACCTTATTATCTCTTTCTGCGATAAAAATTCGCCTGTTTATATATGATTCCAATGAAGGCAACAGTGCCTCTAATAACACATTAAAAGAAGAAATATCTTCTTCTGTTCTAATTTCATCTAAATGTGCTGCGTAATTGATTATAGCATCAGATTGTTTTTGTTTTCTCCTGGATCGGCTTTCTCTTCGAACCTGGGATCAATGAAAGATTCGGGTTGGTAGTAAAAGTTTACCTATTTTTGCTGAATGG